>JAAZCR010000088.1 GCA_012513195.1 Bacilli bacterium
CATTACCTCATCAAATGTGTAAATTGGATCATCATATCTTATAAGAATTGAATAATCCACTGGTAATACTACTTGAATTGGTGTATAATAATCGTTGTCTACGTATTTATTTGGATTCATAATACTAGATATTATAATGAATAAAGGTGCTTAATTCTAGACTTAATAATCTAAATTAAGCACCTTTTTTCTATTTACTAAGGCTGTTTATTTTTTTACAGCCCCTTTTATTATTTTATAGCTCAGCTAATTGTTTTCGTTTACTAATAACTAAACTCAAGATTATAAACACAACGGTCATGATTATTTGGACAAGAAATGCTTCAAAAGCTGGTTGTAAAACCCTAAAATTGAACTTTGTTACCTCGGCTATATAATAATTAACTTTAATATACCAGAAATTCGGGAAAAATTGGGCTAATTTTAAAATACCCTTATTCATGAATTCTTGTGGAATAAACACACCTGTTATAAAAGCACTACCTAATGATAAGACATTACCAATCGCCCCGACAGTTTGACGGGATTCAAACAAGGAAATGATGAAGTAGGTTAAAGAAATAATGGTAATCGTGTAAATTAAGCAATTTATGATTATGTATAGGGTTTTTATGTTAAATATTGAATCTTTATATAAGATGAAACTTAAGAGGATCAAAACACTTAGCAAACCAACACCAAATAAAGTGTTACATAGTAGAAGCACTAAATTTAGTTTGCGGTTAGAAAGGCGTCCGATGTTGTTTCGTCGTCTTATATCCGTTGATTTTAGTGTAACCATAATTGAACCCATTATAGTGCTTATTAATGCGAACACAACATAAGCAACATAATTATAGAAAAAATGGACAATTGTATAATTCTCAAGTGTTGTTTCTGGCAAGGTAACGCTCGCTTCTTGTTTAAGGATTTCTTTAATTTCGGAATGATAGTCACTTACCAAATTATTGTTTTGATAGACTCTAACAAGGTTAAGATATTTATTGATGATTTGTTCAAAGGTAAATGCTTTGGTAGATTCAGGTAAGACTTTAATATTGATACTTACCTCTTCATTATTCAAAAATTTATCAGTAAATCCTGGTGGTATAATTGCGATTACCTCTACCTCACGATAAAAGAAAGCATCATCGACCTTGTTTCGATCGATATCTTTAAATACAACGTAATCATATAGATAATCTTTAATATTTTTAGTCAAGGACGTGTTATCCTCATCATATAAAGCAACTCTTACTTTGATATCTTCATATTTTGTGTTATTTCTAGTTAGACTCTGAGCCGTCAAAATCGTAACGAGCAAGAATATTCCTAAATAGACCACAAATACGAAAGCATTCTTCTTGATGATTTTCCAATATAGTTTAAACACTATCATAACGATTACCTCGCATCTTGATGTATGTACCAATGATAAAGACAATCGATAGGACGGCTAAGATGGCTAATCTTGTAAAATAGCGTGATATACTATTATAGTAATATAAACTATATAAAGAATCAGTTAAAAGACTGGCGGGGTTAATATAACCTAAAATAGGTATATTATGATCAATAAAATACTTCACCTCAAGCACCATTAACCCTGATAAGAAACTTAAGAAAAGACTAATTACATTAACGATTCCTTCCTTTTTCTCAGGTGATCCTGTAACTAATACCGCTATGAAACTACCAAAAGTGATACCGCCAATTGTTCCTACAAATGACGTTAGAATAATTAAGGCTAGATTGTTCGAAAACTCTACTTGCAGGAGATATTTCAAATATAACACTAAAACTACATTACCAAAGAAATGTAATGTTAAGGCTGCGAGAAAGTACATAATTATCAATTTAAATTTATGAGTTGGGGTGATATTAACGCGAGCAGCAAGTGGCGAATTATCAGCTTCAATATCCCGCACTAAGCCAACTCCCCAGAAACTCCCATACATACAAGCCATGGCAATTAACGCATAGAAATAGATATTTAAACGATTAGCTTTTGGATTTGAACCCGCTAAGATTTCCTTAACATAAGACTGTTGATTTCCTAAATCAGTTAAGACATCAAGTAACTTATCTGGGTTTGTCGTATTAACTTTAATAATTAATGTGGTTATTTGTAAGTATTGATCTAAGAAACTTTTCGTTATCGTTTGTTCTAGACCACTAGAATTAACGCGATAAACTATTTCATCGTTCTCTATATAGATATAACCTTTAATTTTGTTATCTAAGAGTAATTGCTCAAGTTCGTCTTTACTCTTAGAGACATCCACATTAAACAATGGTTTATCATTATTAATCTTCACTTCCTGCATCTCTTTAACTAAAATATCTAAGGTATAATCGCTCGCAACATAGGCATCAACAGTATCAATCATACTATCCATTGTTAATCTTCCAAATCCTAAATAGAAAAAGGTACCTAAGCAGATGGGAAAGATAATAGCCCAAAAAAGATTGCCTTTATCGCGAAGCAAGCATTTTAAACGGGTAAAGTAGATTCTCATCTTAATCCCTTAATTCCTTTCCAGTAATTTCAAGGAAGACGTCATTTAAAGTTGGAAGTGAAGAATAAATGTTTTCATAGTTGAAATTGTGTTCTTGCATTAATTGTAAAACATTAGGTACATTGGTTTGTCCCTTCCCGCTTTTTACAACTAATATGCGATCTTTATAGAAGCAATCCAAGACATTAGGTAGCTTTCTAAACAATTCAAGATAAGCTTCATTGCGATTAGGTAAAGTAATCTCAATTGTTTCTCCTAAAGTAATCATGGCTTTAAGTTTTTCTTTCGTACCATGACTTACAACTTGTCCTTTATCCATTATCACAATGTAACTACAGATTTGTTCAACTTCTTCCATGTAATGGGAAGTATAAATAATGGTTGCCCCTTGTTTATTTAATTTCATGATCCCTTCTAATATCTTATTCCGACTTTGAGGGTCAACCGCTACGGTTGGTTCATCTAAGATGATTAAGCGAGGTTTATGCGCAATCCCACAGGCAATGTTTAGTCTTCTTAATAAACCACCAGATAATTTTTTCGGATAAAACTTTCGATAATCATTCAAAGACACAAAATCAATTGCTTCATCTACTAGTGCTTTTCGTTTTGTTTTGTCTTTAACATATAAGCCACAAAAGTAGTCGATGTTTTCTTCGACTGTCAATTCATTAAATACCGCCACTTGTTGGGGAACATAACCGATTTGGGCTTTAATATCATAACGTTCTGGGGTCATTTGTTCGCCAAAGATTTCGATGTTTCCTGCCTCATATTTTAATAGTGCTAAGATACAATTAATGGTTGTTGTTTTACCACTACCATTTGGTCCTAAGAGTCCAAAGATTTCCCCTTCTCTTACTTCAAAACTTAAGTTTTGAAGAGCTTTAACACCATTTTTATAGGTCTTTGAAACATTTTCTACTTTAACGATCATTTCTACTACCCATCCTTTCACGACATGATAAAAATACTTGTCTGTTATCATAACAAAATCCGCTTTTCATGTAAATAATTCATATAAAAAAAAACAGCAAGTGACTTGCTGTTTTGGTTAGATGCGATCGTCTAAGATAATGATTTCAAACATTGGTGAGCCACCAATTAGACCAATCGCATAAATTGTCTTAACTTCATTAGGATTTAAAACGACATTAGGAATAGCAAGTAAAACGCGATCAGTACCGGATTCTCTTATTTGCAGATTATGAACACCACTTGCAAGATTTAAATATTCGGTTACAGCACGATAAGGTACGTTACGGAAGAGCACAATTCCTTGAGGTGTAGTAATATCAAGGCTAGGTGCATTAGGGGAAAGGTTAATAAATCTTAACCGACTTTGCCCTGAAACGATAGTGTCCCGCATTTGATTCATTTGAGGGCATTGTGGCATGGGCATTTGGCCATACATTGGCATACCATAAGGCATCATTTGGTCCATCATCTCATCGCTAACCTTTAAGACTACGCGGTTAGCTTCCATCATAATGCGAATCAAACTATTGCGTTCAATTTGCAGGTTTTGATTAACTAATAATTGATTTGTGTTGGTTTGATACACTTTAAAGTTGTAGTTGCCCATTGGCATTGGTATTGGTTGTGTCATTTGCCCTGCCATTAATCCTCGAAGGGCTGGAGTATCATTAATAAAGATATCCACCATTTGCATCGGCATTAGTTCATTCACAAACCGAACATAGACAGGTCGTGGTGTTTGTTGGTAATAATCCATGACTATATCCCTCCATCATTAATCTAATATATTGTATGATGGAAGTGACAAAAACATATAGGCAAAATACGTAATTTTAGAAATTGAGGAAAATATCCCTGTATGTTATAATGAGATAAACATCGTTGAAGGAGTAAACTATGAAGAATATACCATTATTACCAAATGAAAAAGTTTTAGAAAAAATAAGATTTGCGAAACGCATCTTTTTGATAGATATTGTTCTTCTTCTCGCTACTTTCTCTTTAGCCCAACAATTTCAAAGATACTCATTAGTTTCTTTCTTACTAATCTTTCTTTTCTTCCCACTTCTAATTAAAGCTTTATTAGATTTTTATCGTATTAACTTTCATTATGTTTATATTACTAATGAACGTTTAATTTATCAAAAGGGACTAATCTTTAAACGCTTAAGAATTATCAATTTAAGTGAAATTACCGAAATACTAATTCGTACTAATTTCTTAGATTTTAATAAGATACTCACAACATATAAGATTATCGTTTTTAATAATAAACCCTTAGTATTGAAAAGTATCCTTAATGGTGATAGAGTAGGAAAATTACTAAGTTCAAAAATCATGTTGCAAAATAATCAAAGTCAATAAGAAAAGGATACCTTTCCCATCTAAGTAATCCTGTATTGCCTGTATTTTAAGTTCCTTTGAGTATGACTTGTTCCTAGGCTTTTCTTCAAACACACTTTCTCCAAAATTCTTATAAAACATAATTAATCTCCTAATATGGTTAACGTGATAACCATATTCATCTGCTAATTCTCTTACGCTCTTATTTCCCTCTATATATTCTTGAACTATTCTTAACTTCATTTCTTTACTTAACTTAGCTTTTCTTCCCAAATGAAAAATCCCCTTTCTGTAGATAGTACAGTTTATTTTTTTGTACTGTCTACTTTAAGGGGA
>JAAZCR010000089.1 GCA_012513195.1 Bacilli bacterium
GGCTTATGACATTAACCATTTTATTTACATCCTTGGTTTTATTCTCACAGTCTTAGCAGCTAATGAAATCATCAATGTAAAAGAGATGGAAAAGCCTTTACCAATCGAAATCCATGTACTAACTTACTTGGGAATTATTTACTTGGCTTTTGCGGATAGTTTTGTTGAACTATTTCAAATGCCAGAAAAATATAACATTAACATCCTTCCCTTTATCCTTATAATAATTTTATTAATAATGATTTTAAGAAAGAATTATAAACTTAATGATGCCGCTTATTCATTTTTAACCATTACCTATTTAGGTCTTTCTTTTGGTTGTTTAGTTAACTTCTTCTTAAAACCTAATGGAATGTACGCCTTAATTTATATCATCATTATTCAAAATATTACTGATAGTTTTGCGTTCTTTGTTGGTAGAGCTTTTGGTAAACATAAACTTTGTCCCGATATTAGTCCTAAGAAAACAGTTGAAGGCGCAATTGGTGGGTCGTTAGTTTGTACGCTTTTAGTGCCCATCTATGCGATTCTTTTAAGTGATAAACTTAACTTTCCTTTTGGTAACTCCGTAATACTTATTATCTTATTTACCTTATTCTTATCAATTGTTGACCAATTTGGCGATTTAGTCGCAAGTGTCATTAAGCGTCATTTTAATGTGAAGGATTATAGTAATCTCTTCCCCGGTCATGGTGGCGTCTTAGATCGACTTGATAGTATTTTATTTACTTCGTTAGTTTATACATGTTTATTAGATTTAATTAGTAAACTTATGTAGGAGTGTAGTATGAAAAATATCATATTGTTAGGGGCAACTGGTTCAATCGGTACCCAAACAATTGAAGTTCTAAGAGATTTATCAAATCAATATCGTTTAGTCAGTTTTTCCTTTGGGAAAAATCTCAGTAAAGCGATAAGTATCATAAATGAATTTAAACCACGTTATGTTTGTTCCGAATTAAAGGAACATGCGGATATTCTTAAAAATATCTTTCCATATTTACAAGTGGGATATGGTAGCGAAGGTTTACTTGAATGTGCAACTTTTGATGTAGGTGATCATTATCCAACTACCGTTGTTAATGCGCTAGTTGGTAGTTTAGGACTTAAACCCACTGTCGCTGCCATTCGCAAAGGATATACAATCGCGCTTGCCAATAAAGAAACCCTTGTCACTGCTGGTAAAATTGTCACGGAAGAGGTTAGGAAGCATCAAGTCACGTTAGTGCCCATCGATAGTGAACATAGTGCCATTTTTCAATGTCTCCATGGGGAAAACCATAAGAACATTAAACGTATTATCTTAACGGCCAGTGGTGGTGCTTTTCGCGATAAAACCCGTGATCAATTGGAAGATGTAACTGTTGAAGAAGCATTAAGACATCCTAATTGGTCGATGGGAAGTAAAATTACCATCGATTCAGCGACGATGATGAATAAGGGTTTTGAAGTAATTGAAGCGCACTTTCTCTTTAATGTCGATTACGATAGTATCGCGACAGTTCTCCATCGAGAAAGTATTATTCATTCTCTTGTGGAATTCCACGATACGGCTATCTTAGCACAGTTGGGTACACCTGATATGAAGGTGCCCATCGCTTATGCTTTAACCTATCCAGACCGAATTATGATTTCCAATGCGAAACCATTGGATTTAACAGAAGTAGGTACCTTGCATTTTGAAAAAGTTGATTTTACTAGATTCCCTTGTTTGAAATATGCTTATGATGCTGGTATAATTGGTCATAGTTTACCGACAGTACTAAATGCGGCGAATGAAGCTGCAGTAAAACTATTCCTAGAAGGTAAGATTAAGTTCCTAGATATCGAAAAGATTATCTATGAAAACTTAGAACAACACAAACTAATTAAAGATCCGGATTTAGAAACCATAATTCAATTAGATAAAGAACTTAAAGAGCGCATTATAAGTAGCGCTGAAAGGAGAGCACTATGAATTTTTTAATTTACATCTTAGCATTTCTTTTCGTCTTAGGATTAGTTATAATAGTGCATGAGTTTGGACATTTCATTTTTGCACGACGAGCAGGTATTCTCTGTCATGAGTTCTCCATCGGCATGGGGCCAGCCCTCTTTAAATTTAAGAAAGGGGAAACAGTTTATTGTATTCGTGCTATTCCCATCGGTGGCTTTGTATCGATGGCGGGTGAAGACCCTGATATCGCTAAGATTAAGCGTAATCAACGCGTATATCTCAAAATTCAAAACAATTATGTGACGGATATCTATCTCTATCCCGATGTTAAGGAACGTTTAGTCCAAGCACGAGTTATTGATTTTGACTTGTACGGCAAAGAAGGAAATGATTTATATATTCATTATGAAAACATCGATGGGGAAACCCATTTTGTGAAAGTAAAAAGGAACGCATTATATCATTTTACACCCAACAATTTCCAACAAATCGCGCCCTATGATCGTTGTTTCGAATCAAAGAAATGGTTCCCCCGTTTTCTTACCGTTGTTATGGGTGCTGGTTTTAACTTCCTCTTAGCATTAGTGGTGTTCATCGTCATTAACCTTGTGACAGGTGCTCCACGAACTGAACCAATCATTGGCTCTGTATCACCTAATAGTCCCGCCTATAGCATTGGTTTACAAGCTAAAGATAAGATTCTTTCTCTTCAATTAGAAGGAAAAGATCCCGTCGAAATCAAAAAATGGGATGACATTTCCTTCGTAATGCGGGAATTTACACAAGGTGATATAACGATAAAAGTGTTACGAGATGGGGAAGAACTCACCTTTACTGTAACACCAGAGATTTATGTGGCTACGCTCGGAATTACGAGTACCCGCGATCTTACGAATACCAGTATTGGTAGTGTAGCCACCAATTCTAATGCGGACAAAGAAGGTCTCCAAGCTGGTGATGAGATTATAAAGATTGGTGGTACTCTCTTCGATGATAAGAACACCAAAGAAGTCGAAAAAGGTTATTTAGAAATCAGTAAAGCTAATAATACTTTACGCAATTGGTATGATTTAAACAACTTCCTACGTAAATTCTACTTAGGAGAAAAACTTGAAATTACTGTTTTAAGAAATGGTCAAGAAAAAACCTTTACCGTGCAAACGTTAAAAGCGATTGAATCAGCAAACGTCTCCCGCGCTATCGTGGGAATTAGCCAAGACACTAATAGAAATGTCTTTGTGGCAATTGGTAATGGTGTCAAAGACACTTTGAGTGCGATTGGTAGTGTCTTTGAAACGTTATATCTCCTCATTGCCGATAGAAATATTGGTGTGAGTGATTTGTCTGGTCCAGTAGGTATCTTTGATATGACCAAAACCTATGCAGCTTCGGGATTCATCTCCTTATTAAGTTGGCTCGCTTTCATTAGTGCTAATATCGGATTCGTCAACTTATTACCATTACCAGCTCTTGATGGAGGAAGAATTATTTTCCTCTTAATCGAAGCGATTGTTAGAAAACCCGTAGACCGTAAAGTTGAAGGTATTATTCATACCGTTGGATTCATCTTATTTATGTTATTATTTGTTTATGTCACATTTAACGATATCATAAGGATAAGAGGCTAGAGACTATGAAACAAAGCATGACATTTATTCCAACATTAAGAGAAGATCCTAAAGAAGCAGAAATCAGCTCTCATAAGTTTATGTTAAGAGCTGGTTATATTAAACAAGTTGCAGCTGGTGTGTACGCTTATTTACCACTAGCACTTCGTTCATTAAAGAAAGTAGAAACAATTATTCGCGAAGAATTAGATAAGATTGGTTGTGCGGAACTACTCATGCCCGCCCTTCAACCAGCGGAACTTTGGCAAGAGTCAGGACGGTGGAATCAATACGGTGATACTTTAATGCGGATGAAGGACCGTCATGATCGCGATTTTGCCCTCGGTCCAACCCATGAAGAAGTAATTACATACTTAGTTAGAGATGTTTTAAATAGTTATAAAAAATTACCTGTATCTTTATATCAAATACAAACCAAATTCCGCGATGAGTTAAGACCACGTTTTGGCTTAATGCGGGGTCGGGAATTTGTGATGAAGGATGCATACTCCTTCCATGATAGTTATGAATCACTTAATAAAACTTATAATGACTTCTATCAAGCCTATACAAACATCTTCACACGCTGCGGTTTACATTTCCGTGCGGTACAAGCTGACTCTGGTAATATCGGAGGTAGCGAGTCATGTGAATTTATGGCGTTAACTGAAGTCGGTGAAGATACCATCGTTTACTCTGATAGTTCTGATTTTGCGGCTAATATTGAAGTATATAACCTACCTGAAGGAGCACCAAGTCCTGACGGAAAAGGTACGATTCGCCATGCAAAGGGTATCGAAGTAGGGCATATCTTTAAATTAGGCACGAAGTATTCGAGCGCTATGAAAGCCCAATTTAAAGATGAAAATAACAACCTTAAAGATATCATCATGGGTTGTTATGGTATTGGCGTTAGCCGAGTGCTTATGGCAGTTATCGAGCAAAATCATGATGATAACGGAATTATCTGGCCAAAAGCCTTAGCACCATATGATGTGCATGTAATTATTATTGATACTAAAAATGAAAAGCAAGTACAAACTGCCAATTATTTAGAAGATTTACTCACTAAGAATAACTATGAAGTCTTAGTCGATGATCGTAATGAACGGCCAGGCGTAAAATTTGTTGAAAGTGATTTAATCGGTCTTCCAGTGCGCATCACTTTAGGAAGAAGTTTAGAACAAGGTTTAGTGGAAGTTAAGTTCCGTAATAGTCAAGACAAAGTGGAAATTAAATTAGAAGATTTATTAACTTATCTAAAAAATAATTATTAATAATTGAAGAGGTTCTAGCGAACCTCTTTTATTTTTACATCCTTTTGAATAATAATTATAGTTTAAAATAAAAAGAGATTATGATAAAATATTGTATAATAATAACCTAGAAGTTGGATGTGATTTCAATGAATAAGCTATTGATGAAAGTTGTCGGATTAATCATGCGCTTTTTTTCTTTTCAATTTGAAGGTTTTGATGTTTTAAATGCGACCGAAGTATTAAGACGAAAAAACATATTGGTAAACCGCATATTAACTATCGCGAATATTCTGATTACTGTCTTTATTGTGATGTATTATGATTCAATTGGTTTATCAAAATCTCTATCATTATTAGTACCCACAGTATTAATAAACCTCTTAATTACGTATTTTGTATCTAGCAAAAAAGATGATTATGAAAAACAACTCATGGGCATGTACGTAGCAGTATTATCAGTCAGTTATATCGCATTAAGGTTATTTGTCCTTTATCCCATGCCCTTTACATATATTTTCATCTATATCGCGTTAATGATTATTGCCTTATTTCAAAATCGTCATGCGATTATTCTTGGGGATGCCCTTATTTTATCAGTGGCATCATATATCCACATTTCTGAAGTAAGTAAAGGTAGTCAATCCACACTAATTACGGATAATCATGATATTACTGTTTATTTCATGTTCTTAATTTTATTTATATTCGTTATAACTTCTATGGTTTTCTTTAGTGAATATATGGACAAAGAACGGCGCAATGAACTTAAGAAACGGGAAGAACTTGAACAACACTTCAAAAATGTTTTGTGGGATGTTTTTGACACCATAGATGATTTCTCACAAGTTACTGAAGGAAAAGAATCTAACCGAGATTACATGATTGCGGTTATGGCGAAACGCTTAGGTATGCTTTATGGTTTTGATGAACAAAAATCAGATGAACTTTTCAATTATGCGATTGTGATAGGAGTAAATTCTAATTTTGATTTCAATTATAGTGAGGAGACTAAACAAGATATCTTAAGCGATTATAGTAAGATTCGTTATAAACTTGGCATTGGGAATATGTTATTAAGAAGAACACGGATTCGGATGAAGTGCGAAGCGATGGTTAGAAATCGTTTTGAGTCTTGGTCTCTTTCTAAAAATATTAAAGCTGAAGATAAAAGTATTGAAAGCCAAATTATTCTCTTATGTGAGTTATATGTGATGTTAAGAGATAGACAAAGTTATAAGAAAGCTTTACCGCATGTCAAAGCCATTAAAGAAATCGTTGATCACTTTATGAACTTCTTTGAAGAACATTTAATGAATGTCTTTATGGAAAATAATGTCGAGTTTGAAGTTATCTATGAAAAGATCAATAGTTAAGAATTGACAGAACATGTCGACTAATATATAATTATGTTGTTTATATCTTAATTATTAGTTAATAATAATTAAATATAATCAATCCTTATTCCGAGCGATGGAGGTTGGAACCCTGTGAAGTCGCAGCAACCTTCACTTTAAGTGAAAGGTGCTTGTTCTAGGAAGCGTAATGCTTTAACAATAAGGAGATTATTATTAATCCGCCTTATTGGCGCTTTTTTTATGTCTAGGTAGTGAATAAAGCAGGATGTTTTCTTAAGACTATTAGTAGGAGGAAAAACATGACGAAAGAACGTAAATTATTTACCTCAGAATCAGTGACCGAAGGTCATCCAGATAAAATATGTGATCAAATTGCGGATGCCATCTTAGATGCGATTTTAACCGATGACCCCGATGCTCGGGTTGCTTGTGAAGTAGCGGTAACGACTGGTTTAGTATTAGTAATGGGCGAAATAACTACTTCAACTTATGTTGATATTCAAAAAATTGTTCGAGAAACAGTGCGCGAAATCGGTTACGATCGCGCTAAATATGGTTTTGACTGTGACACATGTGCAGTTTTAGTAGCGATTGACGAACAATCACCCTATATTGCCCAAGGGGTAGATGTTCCTTTAGAATTACGGGAACACCAAGCTGATTTCCAAAATGGAGAAGCATTAGGTGCAGGGGATCAAGGCTTAATGTTTGGCTTTGCGACGGATGAAACAGAAGAATATATGCCACTTCCTATCGTTTTAGCCCATCGATTAACCCGACGCCTTGCATATGTAAGAAAAAATGGCATTTTACCATATTTAAGACCGGATGGTAAAAGCCAAGTTACGATTGAATATGACGATGAAGGTAATCCCTTCCGAGTTGATGCGATAGTGGTATCAACTCAACATGCACCCGATGTTACCTATGAACAATTAAAACAAGATGTCATGGAACATGTGATAAAAGCAGTTATCCCACAAGAGTTACTTGATGAGAAGACACGTTTCCTCATTAATCCAACGGGTAAGTTTATCATCGGTGGCCCCCAAGGCGACTCAGGATTAACAGGCCGTAAAATCATGGTTGATACTTATGGTGGTTACGCTCGCCATGGAGGGGGAGCGTTTAGCGGTAAAGACCCAACCAAAGTTGACCGTAGTGCTGCCTATATGGCACGCTATATCGCTAAGAATGTAGTAGCCAGTGGTCTTGCGAAAAAATGTGAAGTACAACTTGCTTATGCGATTGGTGTAAGCCAACCAGTAAGTATTAGTGTTGATACTTTCGGAACAGGTAAATTATCTGATAATAAAATCGTCGAAATCATTCGTAAACATTTTGATTTACGCCCAGGTGCCATCATCAAGAATTTAGATTTACGTCGCCCAATCTATAAACAAACCGCTGCTTATGGTCATTTTGGTCGTAATGATTTAGATTTACCATGGGAACGTTTAGATAAAGTAGAAATCTTAAAACAATATTTAAGTGAATAATGAAAATAAAAAACAAAAAAATAACGGGGAAAACTTTCCCCGTTATTTTTATTATGCTGATTGTCTTTTGACATTCATTATTATTGGAATTACCATTGGACGGCGTTGAATTTTATCGTAAACATAATTTGAGAGATAGTCAGTTAAATCATTTTTGATTTGAACGATGTTTTTCTTGGCTTGTAGTGCTTGATTCATAAAGGTGAGGGTTTCTGTTTCTAGTTCGTTCACAAAGTCGACGGAATCTTTAAGATATATGAAACCACGCGAAATAATGGTGGGTTTCTTTAATACTTCTTTGCTTGATAGGTCAACATTAACTATTACAGCAAGTAAGCCATCGTTCGCTAAGATTTTGCGGTCTCGAATGACAACGTTACCGATATCACCTATACCACTACCATCGACTAAAATGGACCCACTCTGAAC
>JAAZCR010000090.1 GCA_012513195.1 Bacilli bacterium
ACTTGCGACACCTACTGCGATTATGGTTGGAACAGGAAAAGGGGCAGAACATGGAGTTTTGATTAAAAGTGGAACGGCTTTAGAAGTAGCAGGGAAGATTCAGATGATTGTCCTCGATAAAACAGGTACAATCACAGTTGGTAAACCAGAAGTTACCGATATCATAACCTCCGATTATTCCGAAGAAGAATTATTAACGCTTGCCGCGAGTGCTGAGAAAGGTAGTGAACATTCGCTTGGTGAAGCGATTGTGAATAAAGCCAAAGAATTAGGACTAACCCTTAATAGTCCTGATCAATTTGAAGCACTTCCTGGGCATGGTATTAAGGTTCAAATTGGCGATAAAGTGATTCTTTTAGGTAATGAGAAGTTAATGACCAAATATGATATTTATCTAGAATCCTATAGACATCATGTAGAAGTGTTATCAGAAGCGGGAAAAACACCAATGTTTGTTGCTGTTAATGGTGAATTAAAAGGCATCATAGCGGTTCGCGATAATATAAAATCAACTAGTAAGAAAGCCATAGAAAAAATCCATGATTTAGGGATAAAAGTAGCTATGCTTACTGGTGACAACAAAAGAACTGCTCAAGCCATTGCGAAGGAAGTAGGAATTGATGTTGTCTTAGCGGAAGTCTTACCAGATGAAAAAGCGAATGAAATTAGAAAACTTCAACAAGCAGGTTATAAAGTAGCTATGGTTGGTGATGGTATTAATGATGCTCCAGCCTTGGCACAAGCTGATATTGGGATTGCGATTGGTAGCGGTACAGATGTGGCAATTGAAAGTGCAGATATCGTCTTAATGAAGAGCGATTTAATGGATGTGCTAACCGCAATTCAGTTAAGTAAAAAAACCATCACAAATATTAAAGAGAATCTCTTCTGGGCTTTTGCGTATAACACTTTAGGTATTCCTATCGCGATGGGCATTCTCCATATCTTTAATGGACCATTACTTAATCCAATGATTGCGGCGTTAGCGATGAGCTTAAGCAGTGTCTCAGTTGTATCAAATGCATTAAGATTAAAAAGATTTAAACCTATAAAATAAAAAAGGAGAATCATTATGACTAAGAAAATTCATATTGAAGGTATGAGTTGTCAACATTGTGTAAAGCATGTTAGAGAAGCATTGCTTGAACTTGAAGGTGTCAAACATGTCGAAGTAGATTTAAAGGAAAAATTAGCTGTCTTAGAAGGAGAAGTTTCTGACGATAAGATTAAAACAGCTATTGAAGATGCCGGGTATGATGTTGTGAAAATTGAAGTAGTCTAAAGGATTGACTGCGATGAGAGCTAACAAAGAAAAAGTAACACAAATGTTGAAGATTGCTCGTGGTCAATTAGAGGCGGTCATAAACATGGTTGAAGAAGACCGCTACTGTATCGATGTATCAAATCAAATTCTCGCGATTATTTCTATCTTGCGTAATGCGAATAAAGAAATACTAAATGCCCATCTTTCTGGTTGCGTAAAAGAAGCATTAGGTGAAGAAGCACAAGAAAAAGTAGAAGAGATTATGCAGATAATCGATAAACTAGCAAAATAAAAGGACGCTTGTCCTTTTGTTTTCTTAATATGTTAAAATTGTACTATAGACCTTAACTTTTCCCTATCCATTTCGTATAACTAAGTAGAAAAACTAAGGAGGAAAATGCATGAGAAAGTTATTTTCAATACTTGCGGCTCTATTGCTTGTAATTATTGTTGGTTGTGGGAAGAATGTCGAACATGATGATAGATTTACTGGTGATATTCGAGATGCAGTAGAAGAGTCATACTATAAAGGTGCTGGTGTACCATTTAATCCTTCTACTGGAACTGGAAGTAATGAGGATAAACCCCAAGCAGGCCAATTAACCGCAAGCGAATGGAGCGACTTAGAGAATTACGAGTTCTACTTATCCTTATTTGAAAGTTCGCAAGAAAGTGAAACAGGCATTTTTACACCATACTTAGAAAATGGTTATTTTGATACTTTAAACATGGTAAAAGTTACGGTCAAGAATGAGTTAGAAGAGTTAATATCTGGGGTAAGTGTCGAATTACAAAATGATAATCAAGAAGTTATATATAAAGCTGTGACAAATAAAAATGGAATAGCCTATTTATTTCCTAAAACTAATGAATTAGACACGATTACTACTTTAGTTGTTAAACATAATGAAGTTGTTCTTACAGAAGCTTATCAATATTCAAAAGATAATAATAATTTAGTTGTAATACTAGATACAGAGGATGACCATCATGATGTTATTGAACTCATGTTTGTCGTGGATACTACAGGTTCAATGGGAGATGAACTCTTATATCTACAAGTAGAACTTGAGTATGTAATTTCACAGATTAAAGAAGGGAATCCTAATACTACAATTAAATTAGCTTTATTATTCTATCGAGATATAGGTGACGAATACGTTACAAGATACTTTGATTTTACTACTGACATAGAAGTGCAAAAAGATAATCTTGCTAAACAACAAGCCCAAGGCGGTGGCGACTTTGAAGAAGCTGTTGATATTGCACTTGATGAAGCAGTAAGTAAATCTTGGAGTAATGAAAATACTACGAAATTAATCATTCATGTTCTTGATGCACCACCACATAATCGTACGGGGGAAATGACACGTTATTTCAATGCGATTATGACTGCGAGTTCAAAAGGTATACGAATGATTCCTGTCGCTTCAAGTGGTATAAACAAATACACTGAATACCTCTTACGCAATCAAGCAATGATGACTGGTGGTACATATGTTTTCTTAACTGACCATTCAGGAATAGGTAATAGACACCTTGAAGCTTCAGTTGGTGATACTTCAGTCGAATATTTTAATCAACTACTTGTTAGAATTATAAATGAGTATCATACAGG
>JAAZCR010000091.1 GCA_012513195.1 Bacilli bacterium
AGTATGGGGTTGGAAGTATACAATAACTTTTTTAAAAGGATATTTTAAATGTATAGATTCTAATGTAGCTTTAATTTCCGTTGGATGATGCGCATAATCACTAATTATAACTTGATTATTAATAATTAACTCCTCAAAACGACGTTTAGAATTAACAAAGTTCTTTAAAACTTCTTTTATGATATCGATATCATTTATGATATCATATGTGGCTGCAAGCGCAGCTAAACTATTATACACTACATGTGTCCCAAAAAGTGGGACTTTAATTTGACTTATATACTTATTCTTTATATATAAATCAAAATAAGTATAGCGTTGATCATTACTAATATTATCAGCATAAAAATCATTATCTGCCTGTAATCCAAAAGAAATACTTAACTTATCTTTGGGAATAATAACTTTAACTAACTCATCATCACCATTATATACAACCTTTTTACTGTGAGCAACTAATTTACCAAAGGCATCCTGGACATCTTCAATATTCACAAAATAATCAGGATGGTCATAATCAATATTAGTAATCACTAAAGTATTAGGATAATATTTTAGAAAATGGCGACGATATTCACATGCTTCAAAGACAAAATAATTACTCTCTTTTGATCCTCCTCCCTGACCATCACCAATTAAATAATTTATCTTTTCTTTTGATTCTAAAATCTGTTTGATGAGGTTGGTTGTTGTCGTTTTCCCATGCGTACCACTTATCGCTATCGAATTAAATTTTCTACTAAGTAATCCTAAGTACTCATTATATGTATATATTTCACACCCTAACTCTTGTGCTCTTACATGCTCCTCATTATTGAAAAATGCATTTCCGACAATCACAGTATAGTTTGCTTTAATATTATCTTTATTAAAAGGTAATATCGGTATATCGTGTTTAGCTAAATTATCTTCTGTAAAGAAGTATTCTTCGACATCAGAACCAATAACCTCATAACCATAATCTTTTAATAAACAGGCTAAACTACTCATACCAGCGCCCTTTATACCAATAAAATAAAACATTTTTCGTCACTCCTTTTTTTATATTATTTATATTAGAAAACTAGGTAAGTGTGATAGTTGACATTAAAAAAGAAAAATGTCTAGGTTACTTTTACAGTAACCTAGACACTCGTATAGTTAATTTATCATATGTCATTATCTTTTAAATAATCTTTCATACTCATCAATCGTCATTAACACTTCGCGAGGTTTACTACCTGATTGTTGTGGTCCTATGATATTATACATTTCCATCATATCAATCATACGGGCAGCGCGATTATAACCGATTTTGAATCTTCTTTGTAGTTTGGAAGCACTTGCTTCCCCCTGTTCAATAACATAACGAACCGCATCATCAAAGAGTTCATCATCTTCTTCAAATGTTATCTCGTTTTCTTTCTTGTTAATGTAATCCTCTGGAATAAAGGCATATTCGGGGGGCATTTGCTCTTTGACATATTGGCTTACTCTTTCAATTTCTTCTTCATTCACAAAGGCTCCTTGAACGCGCTTTAACTGTTGCTTACCATTTTCCGAAAGCAACATATCACCTCTGCCAAGTAACTTCTCTGCTCCGACATTATCGAGGATGATACGAGAATCAATTGCACTGGCAACTTGGAAAGAAATGCGAGATGGAATATTATTTTTAATGATACCAGTGATAACTTCAGCAGAAGGTCTTTGTGTTGCGACAATTAGATGAATACCTGCAGCCCGTGCCATTTGGGAAATCCTTTGAATTGATTCTTCTACTTCATGAGAGTATAGTAACATTAACTCTGCCAACTCATCAATGACAACGACGATGTATGGAAGCTTCGGTAAATCTTCAAGATGTAATCGTTTAGCGTTATAACTTCTAATGTCCCGTGCGCCCACACTTTCAATTAATGCATAGCGACGATCCATTTCTTCTGTTAACCATTTTAAGGTAGCACATGCAACTTTTGGATCGTTAACTACAGGAGCTAATAAATGAGGAATATCACGGTAGACACTAAACTCTACTTTCTTGGGATCGATTAACACTAGTTTTACTTCATCAGGTAAAGCATTATATAGAATACTTAAAATGATACAATTGATGCATACGCTTTTACCACTACCAGTCGAACCTGCAATTAATGCATGTGTCATCGAACTGATATCAGAGAATACGGGTTCGCCCGCAATATCAAGCCCTAACGCCACTTTTAATGGTGATTTATATGCTCGATAAGCTGATGATTCGATGATTTCACGCAATGTGACTAGACGTCTTTTTTTGTTAGGAACTTCAATTCCAACTGTACTCTTACCTGAAATTGGTGCCTCAATACGGATATCACTTGCCGCAAGTCGAAGTTTAAAATCATCTTGTAAACTTGTTATTCTGCTTACTTTAGTACCTTGTTCAGGTTCAATCTCAAAGCGAGTAACAGTAGGTCCTACCGTATAATAGACTGTCTTTGCTGGAATGTTAAAACTAGCTAAAGTCGCGTCGATAATTTCCATTTGCGACTTAATATATTCATGATCTTCTTCAAAATACTCATCTGGTTTATTCAGTAAATCGTAGGA
>JAAZCR010000092.1 GCA_012513195.1 Bacilli bacterium
AAGCAAGTACTACTGCTACCGCAAAGACCAAAAGAACTAACAATAGTCTTCTCATTAATTTCATCTTTTATCTCCTCTCTTTATTATTTTTATTATTAATATATTGGTAATAATATTATAATATACTTTTTATAAATCTCATATAAGTTTTTGTAAAAAATTATTTACTTATATGAAGATTTATAAAGTTAGAGAAAGTTAACCAAAGCCTGGTGACTTAACCTCGGTTAACTTTTGAATTATTATAACATGGATTATTTTAACTGTAAAGATGATTTTACATAAAAATGCTTGAAAGCCTTATCGGGAGCCTTTTTTCAGGTTTTCTTATTATTAGGATATGACCATAAATTGAAATTATTTACGAAAACAAGCATTTACTCACAGGGAATAAATGCTTGTTTTTGGATTTTGTCAACTTATGTAAATTAATCCACCAACTACATCGACTTTAGCGGTTTGATGAGGTTTAAGTTCATTATTAATGATTTTTAGTGCTAATTGATTTTCAATATATTTTTGTATATATCGTTTTAATGGTCTTGCTCCATATGTTTCACTATAACCTGCATTCGCAATATGATACAATGCTTCATCGGTTACTTCGATATTAATATGTTGTTCTTTTAAGCGCTCTTGTAACTCGTCGATGAACTTCTTCGCAATTTCCATAATTACAAATTCATCTAATGGATTGAACTTAACAATTTCATCAATACGATTTAAGAATTCAGGTTTAAAGGTGTGCTTTAATTCTTGATCAATTAAATCAAAAGCTTTTAGTTTGTCGCTATATTCAGATAAGTATTGAGAACCAATGTTAGATGTCATGATGATGACAGTATTCTTAAAGTCTACTGTTCTTCCTTGTGAGTCAGTGATTCTTCCATCATCAAGGATTTGCAGTAATAGATTGAATACTTCATTATGAGCTTTTTCAATTTCATCGAATAACACAACAGAATAAGGTTTACGTCGCACTGGTTCTGTTAATTGGCCACCTTCTTCATAACCGACATATCCTGGAGGAGCACCAATTAATCTAGACACACTAAACTTTTCCATATATTCGCTCATATCGATACGAACCATTTGGTCCTCATTATCAAAGAGCGCTTCCGCTAACGCTTTTGCGAGTTCTGTTTTACCGACACCAGTTGGTCCTAAAAAGAGGAACGACCCTAAGGGACGTCGAGGATCATTAATACCAGCACGGGCTCTTAAAATCGCATTTGCGACAAGTTCAATTGCTTCATCTTGCCCCTTAACTCGTTTTCTTAATACATTAGGTAAGTTAATGAGTTTTTCCCTTTCACTTTGAAGCAGTTTCGATACAGGTATTTTCGTCCAGCGTGAGATGATTTCCGTAATTTCTTGTTCCGTAACAGTTTCTCTTAACATTACATTATGCTCTTCTTTATTTTCTAGTTCTTTTATTTGTTTTTCTAATTCTGGTATAACTCCATACTTAATTTCAGCTGCTTTATTCAAATCATACTTACTTTCAGCAATTTCCAAATCATGACGGGCTTGATCTAGTTTTTCTTTAGCTTCACGCAATTGATTAATCGCTCGTTTTTCTTTTTCATATTGGGCCTTTAATTCATTGTATTTATCTTTTAAATTCGCAATTTCTTTTCTAATATTAGCTAGGCGTTCTTGACTTACTTCATCTCTTTCTTTAATCAGTGCTTGTTCCTCAATTTCAAGTAACATAATCTTACGAGAAACTTGGTCTAACTCTTCTGGCATCGATGCGATTTCGATACGAATTTGGGCACAAGCTTCATCGATTAAGTCAATAGCTTTATCTGGTAAACGTCTATCTGTTATATATCTATGCGATAATGTCGCTGCTGCCACTAACGCATTATCAGTAATCTTTACACCATGATGAACTTCAAAGCGTTCCTTTAATCCTCTTAAGATACCAATTGTATCTTCAACCGATGGTTCTTCAACCAAAATTTTTTGGAAGCGACGCTCTAACGCTGCATCTTTTTCAATATATTGACGATATTCGTCTAATGTCGTTGCACCTATGCAGTGGAGTTCACCTCGTGCTAACATTGGTTTAAGCAAGTTACCAGCATCCATCGCCCCTTCTGATTTACCTGCACCAACGATCATATGAATTTCATCAATAAAAAGAATAATTCGTCCTTCGCTTTTCTTAATTTCATTTAGTACAGCCTTTAAGCGTTCTTCAAATTCACCACGATATTTGGCACCTGCGACTAAGCTCGCTAAATCAAGTTCGAAGATCGTTTTATCTTTTAAAGTTTCTGGTACATCATTACGGACAATTCGTTGCGCTAATCCTTCGACAATTGCTGTTTTACCAATACCAGGTTCACCAATTAAAACTGGATTATTTTTCGTTTTCCGTGACAAAATTTGAATAGCACGCCGAATTTCTTCATCGCGACCAATAATTGGATCTAACTTGCCACTACGTGCTTCTTGTACTAAATCACGACCATATTTTTGTAAGACTTCGTAAGTATCTTCTGGATTTTGTGATGTAACGCGTTGATTACCCCTAATCTTTTGAATGGTATTTTCAACGTCGCGATAGTTAATCCCTAATGTTCTAATTATCTCTTTATGACGAGGGTGACTAGTACGGATATAAGATAAAATGATATGTTCTACAGAAATGTAATCATCTTTATAGCGATTTTTGATATCTAATGCACCTAATAATAATTGATTCAGATAATTAGATATATATATTTGGGGATTATCGCTTTGTACTTTGGGTAAGGAATCAATCATTTTACTTAATTCGTACATAAACTGACGCAAATCATAATTATTTAATTCAAAAACACGTTTTACTAATCCTTCTGGATCATTTGCAAGATTAATCATCAGGTGCTCAATTTCTACTTGAGGATTGCGATTACTCAAGGCTGTGTTTTGTGCATTGAATAATGCTTGTCGCACTTTTTCGGTAAATTGGTTTAAATCCATAATTTCACCTCCATATTTAGCACTCACTAACATTGAGTGCTAACATCATCTATAATGATACACAAGTAATTAACAACTGTCAATAATAGTAACTTAAATTAGTATAGTTTCATTTCAACCTAAAATTGGTAGGAAATGACGAATGTTGTTGAATAATGTTTTTCTTTCTATATTATAATAGTTTATTGTTGACTAAATAAAACAAATGTTATATTCTTAATATTACCTGACAAAAATTGAGGTGAACATATGAGCAACAAACATATCATTTTTATCGATTTAGACGGAACAGCTTTATACGATTGGGAAACAATGACCGACAAAACTGTCGCTACAATTAAGAAAGTCACTTCTTTAGGACACATTGTTTGTATCGCAACAGGTCGTCCTTATCGTTCATCAAAAGTTTTTTATGACAAACTAGAATTACGTACACCGATCATTAATTATAATGGTGCATTAATTCATCATCCTTATGATGAGCATTTTGATGAAATTTCCCGAGAAATCAATGTCAACTACATTTTAAAAGTATTTGATGAAATCGGTCATCTAATCGAAAATGCCTTTTGTGAATATTATGAGAATATCTTTATTTATAAAGAAAGTGAAGACATCATGCCTTTAGTTCATCCTGATGGTGGTAAAATCATCTTTGGCGAATTTAAGAACACTCTCCATTTAAATCCTAATGGTTTTATTCTTTTAACTTATCCAGATACTTATCCTGATGTTGAAAAGTATTTTATGGAAAAATTCGCAGGCATCCTTAAGTTTAGAAACTGGGGTGGCGAGTATCAACAAATCGTAGAAGTCTATACGCCTGAAACAAACAAAGGTAATGCAATGCAGTTTATCTGTGATTATTATGGGATACCAATGGAAAATACGATAGCTATTGGTGATGGAGAAAATGATGTCGAAATGTTAAAACAGGCGGGATTTGGTGTAGCTATGGAAAATGGCCATCCAAGTGTCAAAGAAGTAGCTAAGTTCATCACCAAAGCAAATACAGAAGATGGCGTTGCTTACTTCTTAAAAACCTTCTTTAACTTAGAATAAAATAAGGAGAATCATTTTTATTTTGTGATTCTCCTTTTTATTTTATGACTAACTATCTTATCACCATCATAGTGTAAAAAAATTGTAAATGGTCTTGCTTCAATGATATCCATGAGAAAGTATTTATCTCCTTCCCATAAAGGTAACTCTAATACCTTATTCTTTGGTATCCATTGAAGTTCACCTTCGTTACATTCACCAATCTCGTTTTTATAATCGTAGCCAACAAAACAATACATGATTTCTTTACCAATGGAGTTCGCAAAGTTTTTAAAGATGGCTTTTCCTATATATTTATAATTGGTTAAGATGATTCCCGCTTCTTCATATACTTCCCTTTTTACACAATCATGCATCGATTCACCTTTTTCTACTTTTCCCCCTAATCCATTATATTTATGAAGATGAACATCGTTTTTCTTTTTGTTTCTTAACATCATCAATACTTGATCATCTTTAACAATTAAACATAGTGTTGTTTCAATTACTTTTCTAATACTTAGGCAATAAATGATGAGAACTACTAGCATAACACCAAGTATAATAGATATATAATATTGCTTAATTAATATAAGGATAAAGCAGATTATTGAATCAAGCACCATAATATATTTGAGAAGAGGTTTTTGTTGTTGAATGGTCATATATTATCACCTATGAAAAAAGAGGTTTAAACCTCTTTTAAATTTTTTGGTACTTCGAAGATTTTCATCATATTTGTTGTCCGTTGTTTTGCCACACCAGCAGTGATAATCGCAATTTCTCCTGGTTTTAATTCTGCAAATTCAATCGCTACTTTTTCCGCTATTAATACTAACTCTTCGCTCGAATTTGCTTCTTCAATCACCACAGGAATGACACCCCAGTTTAGGGCTAGACTTCTAGCGGTTTGTTGTGAAGGCGTAACCGCAATGATTGGACAAGCAGGACGATATTTCGAGATGAGACGAGCAGTATAACCGCTCATTGTCGCTGCGACAATTACACTTGCTCCTAAATCAGCAGCAGAATCGGCCACCGATAAACCGATTGCGGATTCAATAGTATGAGGACTAGAATAAATGGCGCGGTTAATCATCATTTCATGATCAATCTCTAATTCCATCCGTTTGGCAATCATCGCTTGTGTACGACAAGCGCGGACAGGGTATTTACCCATTGCGGATTCACCTGATAACATCACCGCATCTGTGCCATCAAGAATCGCATTTGCTACATCGCTTACTTCAGCTCTAGTCGGACGGGGATTATTTATCATTGACTCTAACATTTGTGTAGCAGTGACAACGATTTTTCCCGCCTCGTTACAAAGTTTAATGATTTGTTTTTGAATAACTGGTACTTCTTCAGGTGGTATTTCAACGCCCAAATCACCCCGAGCAACCATTATACCATCGGCTACTTCGATGATTTCTTCGACATTTCTAACCCCTTCAAGGTTTTCAATCTTCGCGATGATTTGAATCCGTTCACCATTGTGTTCTTTTAACAGTTCTCTAATTTCTAACACATCGCTTGCTCGTCTTACGAAACTGGCAGCGATAAAATCAACTTCATTTTCACAAGCAAAGATGATATCTTGACGATCCTTTTCTGAGATAAAAGGCATATTTAATTTAACACCTGGCACATTAATACCGCGACGATTTTTTACGCCGTGAGTGTTAAGTGCTTCTGTTAATAGATAACGACCAATTTGATCTTCGCACTTGTCTAAGACGCGTAATTCTAAATATCCATCGTCCACAAGAAGGATGCTGCCAATATCAACATCGTCAATCAGGCCACTATAATTAATAGAAAATTGTTCCGCATTTCCTAATACTTCCGTCATATATAATTTGACTTTACTACCTGCTTCAATGATTGTAGGTTCATCACCATTCGCAAAAGTATGCGTACGGATTTCCGGTCCTTTAGTGTCTAGCATGGTAGCGACATATGTTCCTTTTTCAGCGTTAATCTCCCGAATGGTCTTAATCCGTTGTAAATGTTCATCATAAGTACCATGGGAAAAGTTCATTCTGATACAATTCATGCCTGCATCAACTAATTGCGACATGATTTCTTTACTTTCTGATTTAGGCCCGATTGTACAGATGATCTTTGTGCGTTTAAAATCTCTTGCCATAAACATCCCTCCTGTTAGGATAGCGTCTTACACAACTCGTATAAATCAAGGGCATTTCTCCTCGGCATTTCTAAAGCTTCATAGATATCATAATTAACTAATTTATTATCTCTAATACCAACGCAACGTCCACCATAACCTTGCATGAGTAAATCTACCGCATAAGCACCTAATCTACTTGCAAGGACGCGGTCTAAGGCTGTTGGTGAACCACCCCGTTGAATGTGACCTATTACAGTAGCTCTTGTTTCTACTCCTGTACGTGCTTCAATTGTGCGAGCTAACTCATAGGGGTTGGTAATTAATTCAGCTAAAGCGATAATAAAGTGGCGTTTCCCACGACGACGTGATTCTTCAATTCGGCTGATAACTTCTTCAATATCAAAGCCCTTTTCAGGAACGATTAAGTCTTCAACTCCACCAGCTAAACCACCATAGATTGTTAAATCACCGCAATAACGTCCCATGATTTCTATTACACTACAACGATAGTGGCTACTGGTAGTATCTCTTAATTTATCAATAACTTCAACAACAGTATTCAAGGCGGTGTCAAAACCAATCGTGTAATCAGTTGAGGCAATATCATTATCGATGGTTCCGGGGACAGCGATACAATTTACGCCCTGTTCAGTCAATTTCTTCGCACCCATGTATGAACCATCGCCACCGATAACTACTAAAGCTTCAATTTGGTGTTTTTTTAACTGTTCAATCCCAATGGCACGAACTTCGGGATTTTTGAATTCTGGTAGGCGCGCTGACCCTAAAAATGTACCACCACGATTGATTTTTTCACTAACATCATAAGAAGTAAGTTGAAAGATATCACCTTTTACTAAACCGTTAAAACCGTTGCGAATTCCAAATACTTCGACGCCATATTTAAAGGCTTGTCTCGTAATAGCCCTAATACACGCATTCATTCCAGGGGCGTCGCCGCCTGAAGTTAATACTCCAATTCGTTTTATCATTTTCTACATCACTCTCCATTATAGGTCATACAATACTTAATTTACCACATTTTATTTAAATATACAATAAAATCTTTTTTCAGTTAAGCGTTTACTTAAATGTCGATTTTTGTAAGATTATTTAAGATAATTTGTGCTTTACCATTTCGTTCTCTGATATAACCTTTAAATAAATAAAGGTTATCAACATTTACATAATTAATTAACTTATCATATAAATTAGGGAAGATAACACCTTCGATATCGGTCATATCATCAGAAATCGTTAGAACTACCATGTTTTCATTTGTTTTCGTTTTAAGTTTTTTAACTTTTTCTAAATAACCGAGCAATTCTACTTCCTTATTAATATGCTTAAAGCTTTGACTAGGAATAATACCTGTAAATTGCTTATGATTAATATATTTACGAACAGGATGACTATTCAAATAGAAACCCAATAATTCTTTTTCCTTCTTCATTAAAATACTAGCAGGATATTCTTCATAATCTAAGGATAGTTCAATTTTATCAGTAAAATAACCGCTTGGGTTAAAGCGATAATAATCTAATATTTTATGATAATTGTTTATCATCACGCTTTTAGGTAAATTAAACTCATCTAAAGCACCAGCGTAAACTAAAGCTTCAAAAGCATTTTGTTTAATGATACCCTGGGTCCGATAAACAAAATCAGGGAATGAAGTAAAGAGTCCTTTTTTCCGTTCCTTTAATAGACCTTCAGCGATATTTTTACCGATTCCTTTAATCGCAAGTAGGGAAATGCGGATATCTTTACCATTTTCGATAGTATATACATCATTACTCTTATTTATCGATATTGGGAGAATACCAATACCGTAACGTTTACAATCTTTAATATATAAACTTGTTTGACTTTCACTACCTAATACTTGACTTAATAATACTACCATAAATGGCACGATGTAATTGGCTTTTAGATAAGCCATTTGGTAGGAAATTAAAGCATAAGCAACGGAATGGCTCCGGTTAAAACCATAATCTCCAAACTTTAAGATATAATCATATAATGTTTCACTAGTTTCTCTATCATATCCATTTTGAAGTGCTCTATTGACAAAGTTTTCCTTTTCTTTTTCTAGGACCGCCTTTTGTTTCTTACCAATCGCTCTTCTTAGTAAATCCGCTTCGGAAAGACGATATCCTGCGATTTTTTGCACAATCTTCATGATTTGCTCTTGATAGACAATAATACCATAGGTACTTTCTAAGATAGGTTTTAGATCTTCATGAAGATATTCAATTTTCTCTAATCCTTTTTTTCTCCTAATAAATAAAGTGATATTATCTTTAGGCCCAGGACGATATAAGGCATTTACAGCCACGATGTCTTCGAACTGTTCAACATTAATCTCTTGTAATACTTGCCGCATACCTTGTGATTCTAATTGGAAGATACCCGTGGTATCGCCCCGCGCTATTAATCGATAGGTCTTTTTATCATCTAAGGGAATATTGTTGATATCTATCGTAACACCATAGATTTCTTGGATAAGTTTGACAATTTCACTTATCGCCGTTAGGTTTCTAATCCCTAAGAAATCCATTTTTAATAGACCTAAGGCTTCTAAATCTGTCATTTCAAATTGGGTTTGATAGACATCATCTAAGCTTAATCCTAGTCCGACTAATCCGCGTAAATCTTCGTTACATATAATAATTCCAGCAGCATGGGTAGTGATGTTACGTGGAATATCTTCAATTTTTTCTGCCATAAAGAAGAGATGTTTGATATCTTTGTAGTCGTTGATTATTTGTTGGAGTTCAGGACTATTCTCAATATTTTCTTTAATCGATTGTAATGGATCAATTAACGAGATGATTTGTTCAATGCGAAACTCCTGAATATCCATAACTTTGCCTAATTCACGAAGGGCGCTACGACTTTGAAATGTTCCAAAGGCAATAATATGGGCAACATGATATTTACCATATTTACTTTGGACATACTTAATTACTTCATCACGCCTGTCATCTTGAAAATCTAAATCGATATCGGGCATGCTAATACGTTCAGGGTTTAGGAATCTTTCAAATAGTAAATCATATTCAATTGGGTCAATATTCGTAATTCCTAAACAATAAGAAACTAAACTACCTGCACTAGACCCACGACCAGGTCCAACATAGATTTTATTCTGTTTCGCAAATTTGACAAAATCATAGACGATTAAGAAATAATCACTAAAATTCATTTTGTCAATAACGCTAAGTTCATATTTTAAACGTTCGAGGTAAACAGAAGGTATGTTCTTAGTGTTTAAGCGTTTCTCCAATCCTACTCGACAGATCGCTTTCAAGTAATCGCTACTAGTGACATTCTCAGGCACAGGATATTTTGGCAAATGAAAGCGACTAAAATCAATAGTAACATTGCACATATCGGCAATCTTCAATGTGTTTTCTATAGCTTCTTCATATCCATTAAATAGGCTTCGAAACTCTTCCGTTGTGAGAAAGTATTGATTCGTCGCAAATAAATCAAACCCTGTAGTGCCGAGTACTTCACCTTTATTAATTGCTTGGAGATATCTTAACACCGATGCATCTGCTTTGGTTAAATATCGTACTTCTTGTAAACATACAGCGGGTAGATGATAACTTTGACAAAGTTCTTGCACCTTTTGGTTATTTACTTTTATACTCGCGGTGAACTCAGGAAAATATGACAAGTAAAAGTCCCCTCTTAAGATGTCCTTAAGTTGATTTATATATAAATGATATTTCCTATTATTCGTTGGCAAGATTCCCAATAAATCTTCTTTAAACTCAGTAAGAAACTTAAAATCAAAAAGATCTTGATTCAATTTAACTTCTGTACAAAGTCTTAAGAGATTTTCATATCCTTTATTAGTCTTAGCCAATAATATTAACGGAACATCATGTTCAATCAACACAGTCATACCTAGGATCGGTTTAATATTCGCATTAACGCAAGCGCGATAGAATTTAATTAGACCATGAACATTATTTTCATCAGTTATCGCTAAAGCTTGAATATTAAACCGTTTTGCTTGTTCAACATACTCTTCAATTCTTAAGGCACTATTTAAGAGAGAAAATACTGTCATAGTATATAATTGTGCGTACATAACGTTCACCTCGAAATAAAATCCCATTATATTATACTAGATAAAATCATTGATTTATAGTAGAATACCTGTTTTTTCGACTAATTCTTGCATTTTATGAATGTTATGATAGTATAATAAATAAAAAACGAAATGAGGTAACAACGATGAAGTTTCTGAAATTACTCGGTCAAGGTATCTTGATAGGTGCAGGTTCAATTGCCCCTGGCGTAAGTGGTGGGGCGATCGCGATTATCTTTGGCTTATATGAAAAACTTATTAATGCAATAAATAACTTTTTCAAGGATATAAAGAAAAATGCGTTATTCCTCATAAATATTGGAATAGGGGTTGCCATTGGCATCGTCTTATTTAGTTCAATTCAATTAACACTATTAAAACATTATCCCTTACCGACAATGTTTACCTTCGCTGGGTTGGTAATAGGTACTATTCCACGGTTAGTGAAAACTGCGAATAAGAAAGGCTGTAATTACTACTTACTGATTCCTTTGTTTATCTCTTTAGGAATTGGTATCTTCTTTTCGTGGGTGAATAAAACAAGTATAACCGACAATATTCAAGACCAAGATATCATTCTTAATCTCAAAAATATCCTCTATTTATTCCTCATTGGCATCATTTTGTCTGGGTCCCTTGTTATTCCTGGAATAAGTGGAACTGTACTACTATTCCTCATTGGTGTCTATGGGTTGGTAATGAATGCGATAGCGGACATCAAGAACATCTTCTTACTACCTTTCGGGTCTAAAGAAATGTTCCTTGAGTTTCTCGATAAAGTATATATCTTAATCCCCCTTGGCTTAGGATTAGTGGTTGGTACATTATTATTTTCCCGCTTAATGGAATATTTAATTAATCATCATTATAGTATTACCTATTATGCCATCATAGGTTTCGTAATTGGTTCTATACTTGAACTAATCCCTATCTTTAATCAAGCAATTAACTTTGATCGTACACTAGTATTAAGCATTATTCTCTTATTAGTCGCAAGTTTGGTATCTTATTATTTAAATAAGTTCGCTAAGGAATAAAAAAGCCGAGAAAAAATCGGCTTTTTTATTCTTTATAGAATGCTTTACCAAACTCAACAACTAACACGGGTAAAATTGTTAATAATAAGACCACAAGGAATTGTTTAGGAGTAAGCATTACAGTATTAAATAATTGTCTTGTGAAAGGATGAATGATAGTACCTAACTGGAGAATGAAGTTTAACACAAATGCGAAGATGACATATTTATTGGAGAAAATACCAATTTTTAAAATCGAGTAATGTTCACTCCTTATATTAAAGGCATGGAAGAGTTGTGAAATTGTTAATGTCATAAATGCCATAGTACTACCTAGTAATTCACCATTTTGACGATAGCCAATATGATAGGCCGTAAATGATATAAAGCCAATTAAAATACCTTGAAAGATAATCATTATGGTACTTTCAAAATTAAGTAGACCACGATTGACGATTTTCTTCTTCATTAAATCTGGTTCAGCTTTTTCTAAACCTATCGCAACCGCGATGAGGGAGTCGGTGACAAGATTTCCCCATAATAATTGAACAGGAGTTAAGGGGTTAATCGATTTCCCATATAGATAACTGCCTAATAATGCCCCTAATAGAACTGTTAGAATTTCTCCGACATTGCAACTTAATAAAAATTTAATCGCTTTGCGGATATTAACAAAAATAATTCGTCCTTCTTCAACTGCCTTTACAATCGTCGCAAAGTTATCATCAGTCAAAATCATATCGCTTGCCTCTTTAGCTACTTCTGTTCCGCTTAAGCCCATCGCTATCCCAATATCTGCTTGTTTTAAGGCTGGAGCATCATTAATCCCATCACCAGTCATGGCAACAATCTTATTTTGCTTTTTCCAAGCTTTGACAATCCGAACCTTATGCTCAGGACTAACGCGGGCATAGACTCTAATATTTTTAATGCGTTTCTCTAGTTCACGATCAGTTAAATTATCTAGTTCACTTCCAGT
>JAAZCR010000093.1 GCA_012513195.1 Bacilli bacterium
ACCTTATGCTTTAGAAAGTCTCTTAAAAAATCTTCAAACCCTCAAAATGAATAAACTAACCTTGGTTTTTGGTTGTGCAGGTGAACGAGATAAAACGAAACGCTCTTTGATGGGAAAAATCGCAAGTATCTATGCGGATATAATCATTATCACGAGTGAAGACCCGAAAAGTGAAGACCTTCTCTTAATAATAAGGGATATCATCATGGGAGTGGATGATTTGTTTAAAGTTGAAATTGTCCCAAATCGTAAACAAGCCATCCAAAAAGCGATTGAAGAAGCGGAAGAAAATGATATCATCTTGATAACTGGAAAAGGTAATGAACATTATGAACTATTTAACGGTTATAAAGTGGAACATAATGATATTGAAGAAGCGCAAAAAGCCTTACTTCAGTATCAATCCACAATAAATTCCTACATTATTTAAAACTAATTTGAAATGATAAAAGACCGGTTTCCCGGTCTTTTATCATTAACCAACGACAATATTGACGATTTTACCTTTAACGTAGATGAACTTCTTGATTTCCTTACCTTCAAGATGTCTTTGAACGCGTTCTTGACTTAATACTTGTTGTTTGACTTCTTCTTCCGTCGCATCTACTTTAATATTAATGCGATCACGGAGTTTACCGTTAACTTGGATCGCAATTTCCACTAAATCAGCCTTGAGTTTTTCTTCATCATAGGTTGGCCATGGTTCATAGGAAATGGTATTATCATGACCTAAGATTTCCCAGATTTCCTCGGTGATATGTGGAGCAACAGGATTTAAAAGCTTAATGAAGCCTTCCGCATATTCTCTTGGTAAATATTCTGCTTTATATGCTTCATTGATGAAAATCATCATTTGGGCAATGGCGGTATTGAAGTTTAAGGTTTCATAGTCTTCCGTAACTTTCTTAACTGTTTGATGATAGACGCGTTCTAATGCTTTATTTTCTTGATCAACGATCTTTTCTGATAAGGTATTATCTTCATTCACATATAAGCGCCAGACCCGTTCTAAGAATCTTCTCGCCCCATCTAAACCAGTGGTAGACCATGGTTTTGTGGCTTCTAGTGGTCCCATGAACATTTCATATAATCTGAGACTATCAGCACCATGGGAGAAGACGATATCATCGGGGTTAATGACATTACCACGGGATTTACTCATCTTTTCGTTATTTTCACCTAAGATCATCCCTTGGTTAAAGAGGCGCTTAAATGGTTCCTTACATTTTACTAAACCATAATCATAGAGTACTTTATGCCAGAAACGGGAATATAATAAGTGTCCAACGGCATGTTCGCTACCACCGATGTATAAATCAACGGGTAGCCATTTTTCTAATCGTTTTTGGGCTTCTTCGCTTTCGATATCTAAGAATTCGCCATTACCTTTATTTAAAATATACCCTATATAGTACCAACAACTACCTGCCCATTGTGGCATGGTGTTAGTTTCCCGACGCCCCTTAACACCATCCGCTCTTGTGACTTCTAACCAATCTTTAGCTTTTGATAATGGTCCTTCGATGGATTTTGATGGTTTATAGTCAGAAAGTTCTGGCAATACTAGTGGCAACTCATCTTTTTCTAAGACGGTAATAGTGCCATCTTCCCAATGGATAACAGGGAATGGTTCGCCCCAATAACGTTGACGACTGAAGACCCAGTCTCTTAACTTATATTTGATAGTCTTCTTTCCTAAATTATGGGTTTCAAGATATTCGATCATCTTGTTAATTGCATCTTGATTATGTAAGCCATTTAAGAAGTCACTATTGATGTGAATACCATCGTCAACATAAGCTTGTTTAGAAATATCACCTTCAACAACTTGTTTAATAGGCAAGTTGTGTTTCTTCGCAAACTCATAGTCGCGTTGGTCATGCGCTGGCACAGCCATAACTGCCCCTGTACCATAACTGATTAAAACATAATCCGCAATCCAAATTGGTAGTAATTCTTTTGTGATTGGATGATATGCATAAGCACCAGTGAATACACCTGTCTTTTCTTTGTTTAATTCGGTTCTTTCTAAGTCGGTCTTAGCTTTGGATTCTTCTCGGTACTTATCGACTTGTTCCTTACAATCTGGGGTTGTAATCTTATCAACAAAGGGATGTTCAGGCGCTAAAACCACATATGTAGCTCCAAACAAAGTATCCGCACGGGTAGTAAATACTTCAATGGTTAAATCATGATCTTTCACTGGGAAATTAATCGATGCACCAATGCTTTTACCAATCCAATTCCGTTGCATTTCTTTAATACCTTCAGGCCAGTCAATTTCTTCTAAGACCTGTAGTAGCTCATCCGCATATTCCGTAATTTTTAAGACCCATTGTTTCATCGGACGTTTGACAACGGGAAAGCCACCCACTTCACTGACCATCCGGCCATTTTCCATAACGATTTCTTCATTCGCAAGCACTGTACCCAATTCTTCACACCAGTTGACATCCACTTCTCGAACTTCTGCCAATCCTTTTTTATAAAGCAAGGTGAAGATATATTGGGTCGTCTTATAATAGTTAGGATCAGCGGTACTTAATTCGCGATCCCAATCATAGCTTAAACCTAATGATTGGATTTGTTTGCGGAAAGTATCAATGTTTTGATTTGTGAAGATGCCAGGATGATTGTTCGTTTTGATCGCATATTGTTCGGCAGGAAGACCAAAGGCATCCCATCCCATTGGATGTAGTACATTATACCCCTGCATCCGTTTCATACGGGCGATGATATCTGTCGCGGTATAACCTTCAGGATGACCAACATGTAAACCTTGCCCGGATGGGTAAGGGAACATATCTAATACATAATATTTGGGTTTATTATCATCTTCATGGGTCTTAAAGGTCTTATTTTTTAACCAATATTCTTGCCATTTCTTTTCAATTTTGCGATGATTATACATTTTGCTTACCTCCTTTACATTTCTAGTCAATAAAAAAATGCGTCCTTTTCTAAGGACGCATTACTTGCGTGGTACCACCCTAGTTGTGAATCAACTTCACCACTTTCTCCTTTTACGTTAGGATAACGCACTACTCCAAGGCGAGTTCGTAATCTATCATTCTGACTTCGCACCAACCAGTCAGTCTCTGAAAATGAGGAAGATTACTACTACTCCTCTTCATCGTCCATATGAAGTTTTTCATTTATATATTATTATAATATCATTATGTTAATTATGCAACACTATATTACAACAACAATCAACCATTTATGAACGTTTCCTTACTAATAGTTTTCCACAATATATATAAATAATTCTGAGTTATCCACAGAAATACGAAGTTTTCCACAGGTTATTTTCTTATTAATAAGTACATAAAATACGGTGCTCCAATTAATGATACTACAATCCCTGTAGGTAAAGTCGCACTAATATTTCTGGCAATGGTATCCGCTAACACTAATAAGAATCCACCAGTGAGGAGAGTAATCGGAAGATTAAGTTGATGTCTTGGTCCAACTAAACGTTTAGCGATATGTGGTGCCATAAGCCCTATAAAACTAATACCACCCGTAATAGATACCGCAAGACTCGCTAAGGCTACCGCAACAACCAATAAGACTAGCCTTTCTTTTTTTAACTTTACTCCCACACCAACCGCCACATTATCGCTAAGACTCAAGATATTTAGGTGATTCACTTTCATAAGCGTATAAGGTATAAGGATTAATAAACCAGGAAGAATGGCTAAGACATAGGACCAATCACTTCCCCAAATATTACCACTCATCCATTTGGCGATAAAATCCACTTGAAAAGGATCAACAGCAGAAAAGATAAAAACCATGGTGCCAGATAAAGCCAAAGAGAAACCGACACCTGTTAAAATCAAGCGAATTGGATGGAGTCCGCTTTCTTTATCATAAGCAAATACATAAATTAGCCCATCAGTTAGTAAACTCGATACAAAAGCGATTAACGGGAGGACAAAGATAAATTTAGTAGTATTTGTGGTGAAGAAAAGATAAAAGATACTTACTCCTACTCCCGCTCCGGCATTAATACCCATAATTCCTGGATCAGCTAAGTCATTATGGGTAATGGCTTGTAAAATACTACCTGAGAGGGCAAGGGCGATTCCAGCTAAGAATGTAACAGTAATGCGTGGTAAGCGTAAAGAGAATAAGATAAAGTTTTCCCGAAAACTACCCTTTCCTAAAATAGTCGGGATGATGCGTTGTAAAGGTAGATTAGCTTTACCTACACAAATACTAATAATACAAATAAAAAAAAGAAGTAAGATAAGAATAAGTATGATTACTTTTTGTTTCTTTTTGAGGTGAGGATTTATGACCATCCTTTCACCCCTTTACGCATAATGATTAAGAAAAATGGAAGGCCTAAAATCGCAAGGATAGCAACTACGGGAGTTTCAAATGGAGCGTTAATTGTCCGAGCTACAAGATCCGCTAATGTCATAAGACTTGCCCCCATGAGAATGGTTACGGGAATTATTTTTCGATAATCGGGTCCTGTTAAAAAGCGGGAGATATGGGGTATCATTAATCCTAAAAAGGCGAGATTTCCGACTAAAGCGACAGAACTACTAGCGAGAATGATGGTAAT
>JAAZCR010000012.1 GCA_012513195.1 Bacilli bacterium
CCAATATGATGATGATACCCTCCATAAGAATAGAAACTGGCTTGGGGACCATATTTCATCGTTAAAGTCATTCCTAAACCTTCTACATAGAAGTTATCCGCTGCCTCTAAATTATTAACATGTAGATGAAGATGACCAATAATAGTATCTTCAGGTAGTTTCGTAAATGGTATATCATCGAATAAAGCTTCTAACCCTTCAATATCGAGATAAGTAGTTATGCCTTTGATGCTTCCATCTTCGTTTAATAACCATTCTTCTTGGGGTTTATCCCAATAGACCTCAATACCATTACCATCGGGGTCAGCGAAATAGAGGGCTTCACTAAAACCATGGTCACTACCACCTTGAAGATAAACTTTATTAATAATGAGATGTTGTAAGAAGCACGCTAAAAGTTTACGCGTTGGAAGTAACACCGCAAAATGATACAAACCAGCGGTATGTCTGGTTTTGGGTTTAACCTCTTTTGGTTGTTCAATGATTAATAGCGGTTCTTTACCATTGACAGTTAATTGAACTTGATTGTTTTCTTGTTTTAAAACAGTAAACCCCATGATTTCTGTATAAAACTTAAGGGATCTATTTAAATCTAATACATTTAAATGGACTAAGTTGACATTGGGTATGGGATTTTGATGATACTTTGATTTCATATAAACTTCCTCCTTGATTAGCGATTCATTATATATAAACCTAACTCCTTGATTAACTCAGTGAGTTGATTTAATTTATTTTGATCAAATTCTGAAAATAGGTTACGCATAAATTTTTGATGTCTTGGGACAAAATTTATCCAAAACTTCTTACCTTCTTCGGTTAGTTCAGCATAAAAGACACGTTTATCTTCTTCAGATTGTGAACGTTTAACATATCCCTTCTTTATCAAACTATTAAGCACATGGGTAATCGCTCCACTTGTGATTAAAACGATTGTGCCAATTTGTTGGATGGGAAGTTTCTTATGGGTCCAAAGTGCATCTAGCACCATAAACTCAGTACTTGTTAAATCAAACTGAAGAAAATGCTGGTCTAATTTAGTCTGTAAGATTTTATTCATTTTTCCTAAAACAACCATTAATTTAAATGGTAGAGCCTCATGAATATCGTATTTATCCATATTATCACTACCTTCACAAATTATCTTATTATTAAGACAAATTTATTATATCATATCTATAGATATATAACGATGGATATGCTTATCGGAGGATGTTAAAGTACGATAATATAATTAACTATATACATAATTAACTACTTTAAGATTGTTAGAATGGCGTAGCGATATTTAATAAAACGAGTTGTGTTTTATATAAATATTATCTTATCTATCTGTTTAGTTATTTATCATCATATTAATAAAATAAGCACTTGAGTTTCCTCAAGTGCCTAAATTATTTTAGTGATTCTAAATAACTTCTTATTTTCTTATTAGTAATGATTTTTAGAAGTTCATCGATTTTTTCTGTTTTATTGATTGTTTCATCTTCTAGGATGCTAAAGATAGTAGTTAATATGTAATTATAAGTCGGATAATTTTCGCTATTTTGATAGTTACTGTATTCTACATAGAAGTTTTTCGCTTCACTGTACTCATTATTAATTAAATGATATAAGATTAGCCAATAATATTTAGTTGCTAACAGCCGCTCAGAGTTAATTTTGTTTAAATATGTAAGTAACTCAGGTTTATTATCAAGCATGAAATAAGTAACACCTAAGGATAAATAGATATATTCACCTATTAACCATTTAGGAAAGTATTTAAAATACTTCTTACTTCTTAAAATGACTTCTTCATACTCTTCCTTAATAAAATATTTAATTATTTGCTTATAATACCATAAAGCTAATCGTGTATAGATGAAAAAAATGATAAAAATTGCTGATAAAATAATAATCATAAGATCCCATATAAATGTAGTTTCTACATTTAAACGTATCAATATCAAAACAAAAATGATAAATATAAAGGCAATATTAACTAACTTAAATCTTCTATTCATCATGAATCATCCCTCTATTCTTCTTACTAGACTCCATAACATTAAGATTATATAGAAGAGTCTCTATTGTAAAGGATGCTCCCATCTATATCCTCCTTAAAATACTTTTATAGTACTTTCGGTTCGAATTAATGATATTAAATGTGAACAATAGCGAAGCGAAGAAACAAATGATAGTCGAAATTCTTAATTTGGCTCCTCTTTGATACTGTTCTAAGTGTAGAACTAAAATACTTTCTTGGTGATTATTGTTTTTATATTTAATGTCGATTTCCTCATTTACTTATAACTCTTTGAAGATATTACTATTTACTCTTGATGAGGACTCAATGATTTCTCCATCTACTTCATATTGATAATATACTGTTAAGTTATCTTCTTCTAACCGTGTGATTACAGCGATTGTATCGGTCACATCTTGACGAAAACTATTAATCCGTAAATAATTAGAAAGCATGTAAGTTAGAATTAGTGTTAAAAGGGACACATATACCACAACAGATA
>JAAZCR010000094.1 GCA_012513195.1 Bacilli bacterium
CCTCTGGCATTACCTCTTACCTGGCTATATCATCGCCCTTGCTCTTTCATTCTTTGTCCCCCGAATTTTCGTTGGAATTGCTTTCGATTCGGGTGGAGTAGCAAGTGGGCCAATGACCGCAACCTTCATCCTTGCTTTTTCACAAGGTGTCGCATCTTCATATGCAGGTAACACGATGGAAGGATTTGGTATGATTGCGATGGTCGCTTTAACACCGGTTATCGTCCTACAAGTCCTAGGTTTATTGTATAAATTAAAACTTCGTAAAAGTGCTTAAAGGGAGGTTCATATGAATCCTTACGAGATAATTTGGATTATTGTTGATTTCGGAAAAGCCAGCAAAATTGTACGCTATGCGATGAAACAAGGAATCAACGGTGCGACCATCTTTTTAGGAAAAGGTACAATTAATAATTATTTTCTTAAACTCTTGGATATAACGGATGTGCGTAAAGAAGTTATCATGATGGTTGCCCACAAAGACGTAGTCGATAGAGTTTTACCAGAGTTAGATAAAAAGTTTCAATTTGAAAAACCCCATCACGGCATAGCTATTACGATGAGCGTAAATAGTGTTTATGGCATCCGTAAAGACAGTAGTACAGAAGACGTTAAAGAAGAAGGAGGGAAGTCGATGCACAAAGCAATCTTCGTTGTTGTTGATCGCGGAAAGGCTGAATATGTCTTAGATTCAGCGATTGCCGCTGGTGCGAAAGGAGCCACCATCATTAATGCCCGTGGTAGCGGTATCCACGAACAAAAGGTTCTCTTTTCCTTCCCCATTGAACCAGAAAAGGACATTCTCTTAATCATCGCGGAAAATGAAACTGCTGAAAATATCATTGACGCAATTCGCAGAGACCACAAAATTGATGAACCTGGTCGGGGAATACTATTCGTTCTTGATGTAAATAAAACCTTTGGTTTAACAAGATAAGGGAATAAAAAAAGGGTTTTGGACTAACCAAAACCCTTTCTTTATTCCCTTTATTTTAACTAATTAACCTTAATGTATCTCGCGCAATTACCAATTCTTCATTGGTTGGTATTACTAACACTTTTATCTTAGAATCTGAGGTAGATACTACACATTCTTGTCCCATAACTTGATTGGCTTCGGCATCTAATCTAATTTCTAATACACCTAAACGATCGATAATCGCCTGGCGTGTTTGCCCACTATTTTCACCAATACCAGCTGTAAAGACTAGAGCGTCACATCCACCTAGTAAAATGTAATATTGACCAATATAATCACAAACTCGCTTTACATAGAGATTAAAGGCTAAAATACATTGTCTATTACCTTCATTAACACCCTTAAGGATATCCCGCATATCGCTTGATATTAAAGATATTCCCTTTAAACCCGATTCATAATTTAAGGCATTTAGTGCTTCTTCAAAAGTACAATTTTCTTTCTGCATCGCAAATGGTAAGATGGAAGGATCCACATCACCAGAACGCGTCCCCATCATAAGTCCTGCTAAAGGTGTAAAGCCCATAGAAGTTTCAATACTTTTTCCATCTTTAATCGCTGTAACTGATGCGCCGTTGCCTAAATGAATGGTAATAAGTTTTGTCCCTTCTGGTCCTTTACCCAATAGTTTATACGCCCGTTCAGAGACATACTTATGACTCGTTCCATGAAATCCATAGCGGCGGATTCCATATTTTTCATACCATGAATATGGTGTTGGATAAAGATAAGATTCAATAGGCATGGTTTGATGGAAAGCTGTATCGAAGACCGCAACTTGTTTTGCATTTGGTAATACTTGTTTAAATGCTTGAATCCCAATTAAATTGGCAGGATTATGTAGGGGTGCTAGTTCACTAAGTTTATCGATTTCAGCGATTACTTCATCAGTAATTAGCACTGAATCGCTAAACTTCTCACCACCGTGAACGACGCGATGACCTACTCCTTTAATCTCGTCAAGACTTGCGACGATTTTTAAATCAAGGAGAAGTGCTAATAGTTCTTGGACTGCTTCGGCATGGTCATGAACATTTTTTTCCTTGCATCGTTTTTCGCCGTTTGTCTTTACGGTGATGATGGATGCAGGTAATCCAATTCGCTCAATTTTACCTGAAGCGATAACCTTTTCTTCAGGCATTTCAAATAACTGAAATTTGAGCGACGAACTCCCCGCATTGACAGAAAGAATTTTCATTACAAAAACCTCCTAATATCTATTCTTGTACCATAATTTAATTTGGTTTACGGCGTTTTGAACTTTTTCCTTATCTTTAAAACTTGGGAAGCGCATCATAAGGA
>JAAZCR010000095.1 GCA_012513195.1 Bacilli bacterium
ATCAATATATCCTCCAACTCATTATTAGTCTCATTATAATGAAAAATACCTATAAAGTAAACTTTTTTATTTAGTGTCTACTTTATAGGTATAATAACAATTAGCGGGTTTTGTTGTTAATTGAGAGATTTGGGAAACCGAATTAATTTAGGAACTTTTAATTCATTTTTAGTATAACCTTTTAACGACCATAGACGCGTATTATTTTGAAGGTTAACAAGACACTTTTCAAGTTGTTTCATTTCATAAGGAGAAAGTTCGAGATAATCTAAATCTTCTAATATATCCTTAATTGAAAAATCCATTTGGATGCATAACTTAATTGCGAGGATTGTGCTAGCTAAATCATCTTCATCAATTTCAAAATGATCTATGAAAAAGTTAGCCAAATCCACTTCCTCTTTGCTAATGTGAGTATAAGAGTAGATATCTTTTTTTGTCAAGGGATAATAATCAATGTTGTTTATTTGCTTGCGAGTCATAAAAAAGGTAGGGTTTTCTTCAATGGTAGGTAAATAGACACAGTTTTCTTCTACATAATAACCATATATAAGACTGTCATTACTTAGTATTGGGAAATATTTATCAAAGGCAAATTCAATATCTTCATATTTCTTTAAATAGTTTTCTAAAACATCGATTTCATAATAGCCATAGTATTCAAGAAGAGCTCTTGTATAAGTGGTAATGGTGTCATTTAATTTTACATTAGTAATATAATCAGTTTTATCAAGTTTTTTCAAGAAATCGAGGGTTTCATGAGGTACGATAAGTGTACGCTCACCATTCTTTATCACAGGAAAGGCGATTAAATACATGTTTAACAGAACTATATATTCAACATTACCACTATCTTTAACTGTCAACTCGCCATTCTTTTTAAGCAATAACTCGATAAACTTCCAGATGTCGGTGGTAAAATAACTAAAGAAAATATGCAAAATATCTTGATAATGTGTTAATATATAATTAATTAACTCAATTTTCGTGTTTATCCATCGTTCATGATTAGTAAGCAAATATACTAGTTCTAGTTTATCTTTAGGTGTTTGTTGGAGTAGGGTTTTAAGACTTTTAGAGCGATAAGGTATTGAAAAGAACTTATCCGTAAGATTAGCTTTCATTACTTTACCTCATTTCTGGTTATTAATATTTAAATTGATTATAAAAAATTTTTGTTTATAATTCAATGTTTACAATTAATTTAGGGTGGAGTTTTTATACGAAGTATGGTATTATTTTGTTGATTATGACAAAGAAAGGAAGTTACCATGAAGTTATCAAAACAATTATCATTCATTGTGCTTGTCTTTAGTATTAATTATTTTCTAGATCGGATTACTAAAATTATAGCTATCAAATACCTTCAAGGTAAATATTATACATTCTTGGGTGAACTTATTGTTTTAACTTATGTGGAAAATGAAGGGGCATTTTTAGGTGCAGGAAGTAACTTACCTACCTTTGTCAAGGTGATAGTTTTTATTATATTACCACTCCTTATTTGTACAGGTGGAATCATTTATTGCTTACTTAAAGAAAATGATAAGTACGCGATTGCCTATATTGTATCGATTGCAGCTGGAGGGATAGCAAATATTCAAGACCGTATTTTTAATGATGGCAAAGTAACGGATTTCCTAAACTTTGGCATTGGTAATCTAAGAACAGGTATTCTTAATGTAGCTGACATGTCGATTACCTTTGGAGCTATTTTACTTGTTATCCATGAAATAAGAAAAGAATTAAAACATAGCAAAGATAATAAATAGAAAATTATGATAGAACCAAAATGACATAAGCAGTTATCTAGTTATTAAATAACTGCTTTTTTAGTGTTTAATAAATTAAGAAAACAGTGTGTAAATGTTACTTTAATGTTTTGAGATTATATAATATATGAGGGATAATAAGACTGATATTAATATTATTAAAAAGAAATAAACAATATAAAAAGATTAATACATAAAGATAACTTACTAATTGTAGGATATCGAAATGAAGTGATATTATAAGTATGAAAATGTAAAAAATTACATAAAATAATGTGAAAATTTAGCACTCAATTGTTGACAGTGCTAGTATAAATGATTATAATACTATTAGCACTTGAGATATTTGAGTGCTAAAGAGGTGATTTGATGACATCCAACAAGCATACATTAACAGAACGACAAATAAAAATCCTAATTACTATCATCGAAGAGTTTGTAAAGACAGCTGAACCAATTGGCTCGCGGACTTTATCAAAGATGGAACATTTACCATACTCACCAGCTACAATTCGTAACGAAATGGCTGATCTTGAAGAAATGGGATATCTAGAAAAAACACATTCATCAAGTGGTAGAGTACCTAGTGAAAAGGGATATCGTTTTTATGTTGATTATATAAAAGAACATGGTCAATATGATGAAACCGAATTTTATCCAATTCGGAGAATCTTTACTGATAAATCTCTTGAACGCGATGAAGCAATTAAGGAAGCTGTACGTATCTTATCGGAAATTACAAACTATACTTCGATCGTCTTAGGACCGTCCGCAAGCACTAGCCGTGTAAAGAAGTTTGAATTTGTACCTTTATCAGATCGCAATGCAGTATTAGTTTTGATTACTGATAAGGGTCATGTGGAAAGTAAGAATTTAATTATGCCTGAAGGAATTAATATGAGTGAAGTGCAAAAAGTGGTAAACTTGATGAATGAGACGTTGATCAACTGCTTAGTATCAGAAATACCAGAGAAGTTAAACTATGAGTTGAAACCTCATTTTGGCAAGTTTATGGATTACTATGATAAACTAATTGATTCCATCTTGAAGGCATTCTCAACCTTGGTACAAGACCGTTACTATTTAACGGGTAGAAACAATATTTTCTATCAACCTGAATTTCAAGATGTTGAAAAGTTACAAAAATTAATGCATGTTCTCGAGGATGCACATCTCTTGAAAATAATTCAAGCTAGTGAAAATGGATTACAGGTTCGAATTGGGCATGAAAACCATATCGCCGCGATGCAAGATTGTACGGTAATTACTGTGCCTTATCGGGTATCCGAAAATGAGTATGGCACGATTGCGGTTGTTGGACCAACCCGTATGGAGTATTCCAAAGTAATACCGTTAGTGGAATACATCGCCAAGAGTATTTCAAAACTATACAATAATAATAAATAGGAGGTGCCAGACTCTTGGATAAAAAAGATCAGACTAAAGAGCAACAAGATGTTAACCTGAAAGAACAAGAAGAAGTAAAACAAGATGAAAAAGTAGAAGTAATTGAAAAAGATGAAAAAGACTTAATCATTGAA
>JAAZCR010000096.1 GCA_012513195.1 Bacilli bacterium
AAAGACGATATTGTAAGAAACATCATAAAAGCAAATAAGACCCCTGGTATCGATGTCATTATTTTAGGTCGTGGTGGAGGGTCTATTGAAGATTTATGGTGTTTAAATGAAGAAGAAGTAGCCCGCGCCATCTTCAACTCTAAAATACCGATTATTAGTGCTGTGGGTCATGAAACGGATATTACGATAGCCGATTTTGTAAGTGACTTGCGAGCACCAACTCCAACTGGTGCTGCAGAACTTGCTGTTCCTAATAAAGTTGACTTATTACGACTACTTGAGCAACGAAAAGACTATCTAAACCAAATAATCTCAAGTAGACTAAATCTTCATTATCAAAATTTAAGAAAACTTAGATCAAGTTATGTGTTTATTAGTCCTCACCGAATCTATGAACAACATTATCTTAAATTAGATCGTTTATATGCCAATTTAGATAAACATAGTCCAAAAAACTATTTGACTCATTTACAGGAGTCATTGAATAGTAAAATTAATCGCTTAAACTATGCTTTTGAACGTGTTTATACTTCATTAAATAATAGTTTTTCGCAACTAATTAATAAACTAGAACTTGTTAATCCCTTAAATGTGATTAACAAGGGATATGCCTTAGTTAAAAAAGATGATAAAGCAGTAACTAGTGTTAATGATGTTATTATCAATGACAAGATTTCTTTATATTTAAAAGATGGAAATCTCGAATGTGAAGTGCTTAGTAAAGAGGTGAAAGATTATGACCGAAAAGACATTTGAACAAGCTATGAACGAGCTTGAGGAAATCGTAAAAAGATTAGAAAGTGGTACAACTAATTTAGAAGAAAGCATTGAACTATACAAAAAAGGGTTAGATTTATATAGTTTTTGTTTTAATAAGTTAAAAGAAGCCGAAAAACTCGTTGTGAAAATTAGCGATGATAAAGTAGGAGAAGACAATAATGCTTGATGCGTTCATTAATCAGGTTGTACCGTTAATTGATGAAATAAATCGGACCTTTTTACGTAGTTTAGACTTAGCACCAAAATTAAAAGAGGCTATGCTTTATAGTTATAATGCTGGGGGAAAACGGATTCGTCCAGTACTACTTTTAGCAGTTATCGAAGGCTTTGGAGCAGATATTAGTAAAGGTCTGCGAACAGCAGCTTGTTTAGAGTTAATTCATACCTCATCGTTAATTCATGATGATTTACCCGCCATGGATAATGATGATTATCGCAGGGGATTACCTACTAATCATAAAGTTTTTGGTGAAGCCACCGCTATTTTAGCGGGTGATAGTTTATTAGTTGACGCATATCGGTTAATTGCGACCGATGAACTTTTAACTCCTACAGATAGAGTGCGATTGATTAGTGAACTTAGCACATGCTCTGGAGCTAATGGCATGATTGGTGGACAAGAATTGGATATTGAAAATGAAAATACAAAAATTGATTTAGATACATTGGTTAAAATAAATAAACATAAAACAGGGAAGTTAATCGAATTTGCGCTTGTCGCAGGCGCTATTATTGCGAATCAAAATGAAGTAATTATTGAAAAGATGCGAAGAATCGGTGAACATATTGGGATTGCTTTCCAAATTAAAGATGATATTTTAGATGTCGAAGGAGATAAAGCCATCCTAGGTAAAAACACTTTAAGAGATGAAAAGAATCACAAAACCACATATGTAAAACTCTTAGGCTTAGAGGGAGCGAAACATTCGTGTCAAGCGCACTATGAAAAAGCATTAACTTTACTTAGAAGTCTTGGTATGAATACAGCAGTACTTGAAGCTCTTTTTCGCTTAATCATTGATAGCAATAAGTAAGGTCTAAGGAAGAAGTGATAATATGAGTAAGCTTTATGATATAAAAAATCCAGAATATGTCAAAACTTTATCAATTAAAGAATTAGAGTCTCTGTGCGAAGAAATTCGTGAGTTTTTGATAGATAATATTTCGCAAACAGGAGGACATTTAGCGCCTAATTTAGGTACGGTAGAGTTGATTGTGGCACTCCATAAAGTTTTTGATAGCCCAAAAGATAAAATTATTTTTGATGTCGGGCATCAAGCTTATACACATAAACTTTTAACTGGTAGAGCAGCCCAATTTAATACTTTAAGAAAATACGGTGGCTTAAGTGGCTTCTTGAAACGTCGCGAAAGTGAACACGATATTTGGGAAGCGGGCCACAGTTCCACCTCAATATCAGCAGCCACAGGGTTTGCATATGCAAGAGATTTACAAGGGGAAGATTATCATGTTGTGGCAGTCATTGGTGATGGTTCCTTAACTAGCGGTTTAGCTTATGAAGCATTAAATCATTTAGGACAATCAGGTAAGAGAGTTATCGTTATCCTAAATGATAATAAAATGTCCATCTCGCAAAATGTTGGCGCAGTTAATGTGATGTTAAATAAAATGCGTGTAAGTCGACGTTACCAAAAAGCCAAGAACATCTATTTACGTGTAATCAAGAAAGAAAAGCATATCTTTAATCTTGCTAAACGCATTCGCGATGGTGTAAAATCCTTTTTCCTCCAAAACAATGTTTTTGAAGAAATGGGTTTTGAGTATTATGGTCCTATCGATGGCCACGATTTACCTACTGTTATCCATTTCTTAAACAAAGTTAAGACCATTGATAAGCCTGTATTGGTTCATTTAGTGACCAAAAAAGGTAAAGGTTATAAATACGCTGAAAATGATGAATGTGGTATTTGGCATGGTGTAGGTCCATTCAATAAAGAAACAGGCGAATTTCTTAATAAAAGCCAAGCGAATGTTAAGAGTTGGAGTAAGATCATTTGTGAAGGTGTAACGAGATTAGCGAAAGAGGATGAACGCATCGTGGTGATTACTCCAGCAATGAAACAAGGTTCAGCCCTTGAAAGTTTTGAACAAGCTTTTCCTGATCGAATTATCGATGTAGGAATTGCGGAAGAACACGCTATCACTTTCGCTGGAGGACTTGCCATGTCCAATATGAAACCCTTCGTATCCATCTATTCGACTTTCCTCCAACGTGCTTATGACCAAATCAACCATGATTTAGCCTTACAGGATCTACCTGTTGTCGTTGGTGTTGATCGCGCAGGCCTTGTCGATGGTGATGGTGAAACCCATCAAGGGATTTTCGATGTTGCTTTCTTACGTCATATTCCTAATACCTATATAATGATGCCAAAAGATGCCCATGAAGCTTATGATTTACTATATACAGCATTTAAATCAGAAAAGTTATGTTTTATTCGTTATCCAAGGGGAAATGCGTCAACAGAAGGTTTAGATGAACATCAATTCACCTATATTCCCCTAGGCTCATGGACCATAGAACGAGAAGGAGAAGATTATATTTTTATCACTTATGGTCCAGGAATAGATTATATCAAAAGCATATGTGACAAAAATCAAATCAATGCGAAAGTTATCAATGCTCGTTTTATTAAACCAATTGATGAGAAACTATTAAAAGATTTAATTAGTGAAAACAAGCCAATCATTGTTTTTGAAGAAGTAGTCAGAACAAGTAGTTTAAATAGCGCGATTTTAGAATTCGCCCATAAAGAACGCTTAAGTATAAGTAACATTTATAGTATGGCAATTAATGATACCTATGTTGGCCAAGGTGACCGCAATTTACTTTATAAGGAATTACATTTAGACGAAGAAAGTATTTTGAAACTTATAAATAGTTTAAAGGATGAAGCCAATGAAGAAAGAACGAATTGATGTTCTCTTAGTCGAACAAGGTTTTTTCCCAACGCGGGAAAAAGCGCGTCGTGCGGTTATGGCAGGTATTGTCTATGTAGATGAAGAAAAGGGTTTAAAACCAGGGGAACAGGTTGATGTAAATAAAATAATCACCGTTAAAGGTGAATTTATGCCCTATGTATCACGGGGTGGCTTAAAACTTGAACATGCTTTAAAGGTGTTTAATATTAACTTAAATGATAAAATAGTTCTTGATATTGGAGCATCTACGGGAGGATTCACTGACTGTGCTCTTCAGCACGGTGCTAAACTAGTATATGCTTTAGATGTCGGTTATAATCAACTCGATTGGAAAATGCGGAGTCATCCACAAGTTGTTACCATTGAAAGGTGTAACTTCCGTTATGCGACACTAGATTTATTTACCCATGGTCAACCTGAGTTTGCGACCATTGATGTTTCCTTCATTTCCTTACGACTTATTTTACCAGTCTTAAAGGATATTTTGATTGAAGATGGTGAGGTATGCGCCTTAGTTAAACCACAATTTGAAGCAGGTAGGGAGCAAGTTGGTAAGAAAGGTATCGTACGGGATCAAACTGTACATAAAGAAGTCCTTACAAACTTAATTAATTTTTGTGAAGCAAATGGATACACGGTATTAAATCTTACTTATTCACCAATTAAGGGTAGCGAAGGTAATATAGAATTTTTTCTCCATTTAAAGAAAGGAAAAGCGACAACGCCTTGCGTAATAGATATTGAGCAAGTTATTACAGAGGCACATAACTTAGCGAGTGGGTGATAAATATGTTACAAGAGTTAAAAATTAAAGATTTCGCGATTATTGATGATTTAACCATTCAATTTAATGAGGGAATGACGGTTTTAACAGGGGAAACTGGAAGTGGTAAATCGATTATTATCGACGCGATTAATCTCTTATTAGGGGGTAGAGCCACATCCGATGTAATTCGTTTTGACAAAGAAAAAGCAGTTGTAGAAGCCTTATTCTATTACGACAATCCCCAAATCGATAGTTTGTTAGAGGAAATGGGAATTGAAGTAGCCGACGGGATGCTAATCATCAATCGCGAAATCGCTCGCAATGGTCGAAATATCTGTAGAATTAACGGCCAATTAGTTACAGTAAATCAGTTAAAGCAATTAGGTAATCTCCTCGTTGATGTCCATGTCCAACACGACACGCAACGTTTAATATCAGCAAGCAACTATCTCTACTTGTTAGATAGTTTTGCGGATAATGAATTTTTCCAATTATTGGAAAATTATCAAGAAATCTTACATGAATACAATGACTTAATTCATGAATATCGTACCCTCATAAATGAACATAAAACTAATCAAGAAAAAAAGGATTTTTATGAGTTTCAACTTAATGAATTAAAACAAGCTAATTTAAGTCTAAATGAGTATGAAGAACTCTTTGAAAAGCAAAAATCCTATGATAATTACGATAAGTTATATGAAAACCTTAGTTTAGCTTATCAGAAATTAGGTGAAAATAACACCGCTAGTAATATCTATGAAAGTGCAACCATATTAAATAAACTTGGATTCATTAGCACAAAATATAACGAGATGAGTGAAACGCTCTTTTCGATTTATTATCAATTAGACGATTTGATCAATATTTTAAATGATGAAATTCAAACTTTAGATTACGATCCTGTTGAACTAGATAGAATTAATGCTCGCTTAGCGATTTATTCAAGTTTTAAACGAAAATACAAAATGGAAATACCTGAACTCATTGATTATATGAATGGGTTAAGAGAAAAGATTGATCGTATCGAAAACTTCGACTTTTTAATACGCGATTATGAGAATAAATTACAAGACAAATTTAAATTATGCTTAAAACTAGCATTTGATCTACGCGAAAAACGAATGAAGATTGCTCGTAATATTGAAAGTAGTTTAATCGAGCATCTAAAGGATTTGCGTTTATTAAATACACGTTTTGAAATCCGCTTTAACGATTTAGAAATAAGCGAAAATGATTATTTAAACGATAAAATCTTCACTAATCAAGGTATCGATATTGTTGACTTCTATATCTCATTTAACCTTGGTGAGCCAGTGAAACCTTTATCTAAGGTCGCAAGTGGTGGAGAACTATCGAGATTCATGTTGGGATTAAAGACGATGCTCACCGAAAAACAAAAACTTTCAACTATTATCTTTGATGAAATTGATACTGGTGTATCGGGGATTACTGCCAGCGCCATCGCACAAAAGATTAAACGCATCAGCAACTCCACTCAAGTTTTATGCATAACGCATTTACCGCAAGTTGCTTCAATTAGTGATCATCATCTCTATATTTCCAAAATTGAAAATAACAATCGCACTAATACTATCGTTAAAGAACTAACAGGTGAAGAACGGGTAGCAGAAATTGCGAAGATGATTTCTGGGGCCAATGTCGACGCAATGAACTTAGATACAGCTAGAAATATGTTAAAAAACCGCTAGACTAAGTTTTGTAAATGCTAATTCCAAATATTTTTCGTTTTTTCGTTAAATATCTTTCGCAAAAGTCGTTAAAAATATGTATGTAGTCTGTAGCGAAAGAGGTGAGTGGAATTAGTCACAAAAAACTTAGTCTCTTTTTTCTTATTGTAACTATTTGCATATTCTTCCCATTTGTTGAAGTTTTTGGTAAAAATCAAGCCATCAAAGCTAGTGACATCTATCTCATCCCAGGTGGACAAACAATCGGCATTGAAATTCAAACAAATGTGATTGTTGTCGACACATATGCGGTTAAATATAATGGTGCCCTTGTAAATCCAGGTAAGGATGCTGGTATTCAGGCTGGGGATGTAATTCTTTCTATTGATGGTCGGAAGATTAATTCAATCGAAGACGTCAAACAAGAACTCGCACGGTATAAAATAGATCAGAACCAGCCAATGAATATGATCATTAAACGAGATAACAAGTACATCGCCAAACAATTATACCCAACTAAGACGGATAATAACATGATTAGTATGGGTATATATTTACGTGACAATATCTCAGGTATAGGCACCTTGACCTTCATATATAACAATTTCTACTTTGGTGCCCTTGGGCATCAGATCAAAGACAAGCATTTCAAAGATTATGAAATTGAAAATGTGAATGGCACCATTAAGGAAGCATATGTGACAGGGATTAAAAAGAGTGTTAGAGGAAAACCAGGTGAGAAAAAAGCACGATTCTCCAAAAATATTGGTAAAATAAACAGTAATACCATCACAGGTGTATATGGTAAAATCGATAATCCTTCATTCATCAGCAACAAAAAAATGCCAATTGCATTACAAAAATACGTCAAATTAGGCAATGC
>JAAZCR010000097.1 GCA_012513195.1 Bacilli bacterium
GAGTATGTTGGCTACAAAACCGACCATGACCCAAGACAACGCGCCACCTCAGCTGGTCCTCTGACTTCCAAATACATCGTAGAGTGTCTAGAAAAACAAGTAAAACTTAAAGATATTCCCATCTTTGATCGGCATACTGTTATTGCGATTTTAGTGGATGAAAAAGAAAATAAAAGTGTAGGATTACTAACAATTAATAAAAAAGATTATAAAAACAACTTCGGTTTAACTCTTTTTAATTGTACAAATATCATATATGCGACGGGTGGACCAGCTGGCTTATATGAAGCTAGTGTCTATCCGCAAAGCCAAACTGGATCATTAGGGATTGCCTTTGAAAAAGGTGTGAAAGGAGTTAATTTAACGGAATCACAATTTGGTATCGCCTCGATTAAATTCCGTTGGAACTTATCCGGAAGTTATCAACAAGTAATTCCTCGCTATATTTCTACAGAACAAGATGGTAGTGATCCTCAAGAGTTTTTATTGACTTACTTAACTCCACAAGAAATCCTTAACTATACATTCTTAAAGGGTTACGAATGGCCATTTGATATCAGAAAAGTCAAAAATAAAGGTTCATCAATCATTGATCTCTTGGTTTATCAAGAAATCTATTTAAAGAACCGCCGTGTCTTCCTCGATTTCACACAAAATCCCACTGGCTTTGCTTTTGATAACTTAAATCCTGTGGCTTATGAGTATTTAACAAAGTCAGGTGCAATACAGGAAACACCGATAAAACGATTACGAGCTATGAATGAACCAGCCTATCAACTCTATTTAAATCATCACATTGACCTTGAAAATGAATGGTTAGAAATAAATGTATGTAATCAACATTGTAATGGTGGGTTATATCACGATATTAATTGGGAAAGTAACCTTAAACACTTCTTCCCAGTTGGTGAAGCTGCAGGAACGTTTGGAGTATATCGTCCTGGTGGTTCAGCATTAAATGCGACCCAAGTTGGTCCAGAACGTGCAAGTCATCATATTAAACTCCATTATAATGAACCCCCATTAAATCTTGACACCTACGTTAATATTGTGAAAGACCAAGTAGAAGAGCGAATTACTACCGCTATAACAATCTTAAATAATAAAGATACCTTAAATGTACGCGAACGGTTATTAAAACTTAAAAAACGCATGAGCAAATATGGTGGATTTATTAGAAGTAGAGAAAAAGTTAAAGAAGTCTTATCAGAGTGTTTAGATGAACTTAAGAACTGGCCAAGAAACATCCAAATTACAGATATAAAAGAATTATTTAATGCATTTAAATACTATGATTTTCTGATTACGCAAATTACATTCTTAAAGGCAATTGAAGCTTATAGCGAAAAAACAGAGTATAGTAGAGGTTCTTGTTTAATGACTAATAGACATGGTGAACTACCATTAGAAAATATTGCGGAAATCTTTCGTTTTAAATATCAAGACCATACTTTATTTGATCAAATTTGTGAAATCACCTTTAATAATGGTAATTGTACTGTTAATTGGGTTAAGGTAAGACCTATACCTAAAGAGGATAATTGGTTTGAAGTAGTATGGAAGAACTATCGAAAAAGAGAGGGTATTGATTGAATGAAACAAGCGATAATTATATGTAACGATAAAAACGCGATTAACTATGTGTATGCTAAGGAAGTTTTAACTAGTATCCATGAAAAAGTTAACCTTTATGAAGAAGTACTTACTAAACAAGATATACTACATCATCTTGAAATTACACGAAAGGCCGAAATCATCTTTTCTACTTGGGGAATGCCCCATTTTACAGCAAGCGAAATCGAAGAGTACTTCCCCAATCTCAAAATTGTGATTTATGCTGCTGGTTCTGTACAACATTTTGCTAGGGAATTCTTAAATAAAGGTGTTAAAGTAGTTAGTTCCTATGCTGCCAATGCCATTCCTACTGCAGAATTTGCAGCTTGTCAAATTGTTTTAGCCAATAAAGGATTTTTCCAAGCCACTCATCTAGTCAAAAATAAATCTTACTGGGAAGGTAGAAAACATACTAGCACTTTCCCCGGAAATTACAACATCAAGATAGGAATCCTAGGTGCTGGTATGGTCGGAAGCCATGTAATTAAATTGCTTAAAGCAATGAACATAAATGCAGAAATTTTAGTCTTTGATCCTTTCTTAAGTGAAGAAAGGAGTCAAGAATTAGGATTAAGAAAAGCTAGTTTAGAAGAAATCTTTGCGACTTGTCAAACGATTTCCAATCATCTAGCCAATAATGAGCAAACCCAAGGAGTCTTAAATAAGAAACACTTTAATATCATGCTAGATAATGCCACCTTTATTAATACTGGTAGAGGTAAACAAGTCGTAGAAGGTGATTTAATTGCGGCACTTAAAGAAAAACCTACACGAACAGCGGTTTTAGACGTAACTTATCCCGAACCTCCCTTACCTGATAGTGAATTATATAAATTACCAAATGTAATATTAACACCACATATGGCAGGAAGCAGTGGTAATGAAGTAATTCGTATGGCTTGGTATGCGGTTAATGAACTAGATAAATGGTTAGAAGATAAACCGCTATCTTATGAAGTTACTTTAAAAATGCTAGAAACAATGGCATAAAAAAGAGGGTATAAAACAATAACTGTTTTTATACCCTCTTTTTCATTTTGAGATTAGTTTTATGACAATTAATATAGTTGTTCTAAGATTGCAGCTTTTGTTAAGAATGAATTTGGATCGTTATCTTCAAAGTCTTCAGTATTGAAGAAACCAAATAACGGTGTTGGACGAAGTTCATTAGTAATCGCATTACGTACAATCATTGATTCGAGAATTGTTTCGACAGCATCTCTATCAGCTGAATATAAATCTTGCAGTGTTTCTAAATCGAATGTTACATTTAAGAAACTTTGTTCCCCTACTACCTTGGCAGCCATAATGAAGTTGGTTATTTCATCTTTGGTAATAACAGTAATGCCATAAGCAGTTTCTTGAGCTTTTGAAGGAGTGTGTTCAACTATGTAATCACTTGTATTCATCATTCGGTCTATCGTTACATGGAGTGATGCACTGGCTAGAATTGAATTTCTAATAGTACTAGATTCTATGTCAGTTGTGATGTATGAATCATTGATATTATCGCTAAAGCTATTGAAATTGAGTGCTTTGAGAGCATTTAAGAGGTCAATGAGTTCAGTTTTTTCAATTTGTGAATGAGTTAATAATCCAACATTTACATCCTCGCGATAGAATGTAGGTATGATTAAATCGCCCATCTCGAAGGTTGTGTCGTTTTCATCTTTCGCATAATCGAGAATTTCCCGTGAGAGCGTAGCGTGAATTGAAGCTGATTTCAACATATCTTCAAAGTTATTATTGAAGACATTGGTAGGATTTAGTTCGATACTATCAAAATCAGTGATACCTGCTAAATTGAGTGCATCTAGAATATATTCTATTTCATCACGATAAACGTAAATGAATCCATCATATGAATCAGTTCTTACAGTATTTGGAACAATTAAATCTTCATTATTTAATAATTCATTAGAAATGGTAGCATGAATAATCATTGAATCAAGAATATTACGATTGTTGATAAATTGTTGTAAAGTGATATCTGCATCTAAACTCGTGATGTCGGTAATATTCAATAGTTCCATAGCGTTAATTAATGCTTTGATCTCTTCGGTATCAACATATAGTTTACCTTGAATAGTTCTTTGAATTGGTTTATTACCTATATATGTTTGTGGTACATTAAGGAAACCGTTAGTCAAAATTTGATAAGAGATAGTGTAATGTACCGTAGCTGATCTGAGTAATTTATCTTGTTTTTGCTCATCATTATAGAATTGCGTTAATGTTACATTTCCTTCAAAGTCATTTATATCTTTTTTGCCAAGTAGTTCTAATACATCGATTAATGCCTTAATCTCATCTTTATCTACATATTGAATACCATCAACATTGTTAATTATTCTGATGTTTTCAACTTCATCATCGCCAACAAGTACATAATGGTATTCTGGCACTTTGAGGTCATTATCAGAATTATTACTAATATCTAATAATTGCTTCGATATAGTAGCGTGGATTACCGCAGATTTAAGTAGTGTTTCTTGTTTTTCAGGATTACTATAAAGGTTCTTTAATGAAACCTGACCATCAAATGCAGTCACATCATTTTTTCCTAGAACATCTAATGCATCAATAATATTCTTAATTTCAGTATCAACAACATAGTTTACTCCTTCAACTAGTTTAATGATGCTTTCATTATTGGCATCTTTGCTAGGTACAATGATATCATCATTATTATCTAAATCTAATATTTGCTTAGAGATAGTAGCGTGAAGTATCGCTGAACCTAAAATGACATCTTGATTGTCTCTATTATCACCAGTTAAGTTAGATAAGTTAACGCTGCCATCGTAAGTGGAAATATTTTCGATGTTAATTACATCAAGAGCATCAATTAAAGCTAATAACTCATTATAAGCAATAAATTTAAACTCACCTTTATCCTTGATAATTTCTTCTTCATTATAGTTTTCTTTTGGTACAACGATATTGCCTTGTTCATGAAGATTAATGAGCTCGCGTGAAATTGTTGCTCTTATGATCGATGATTCTAGCACTCTTTCTTTATCTGATTTGTTGTCATATAAATTGATAGCATCAGTTAAATTATTTAAATTAACTTTTTTGTTATCATAATCGACACCAGTAAAGTTTAGGATGTATAAGGCATCGATGACAGCAGATATTTCATCCTTAGCAACATATTTAATATTATCATTTTCATCTAGTTCTACAATTTTTTTATTATTTTCATCTATATCTGGTACAACGATATTGCCATCTTCATGAAGTTTTAGAATTTGTTTTGAAACTGTAGCGTGAATGATAACAGAGTTTAAAATTTGTTCTTGTTTATGGAGATTACCAGCAATTGTATCTAATTGGAATGATCCATCGAACTCATCAACTGTTTCAAATCCTAATGCTTCAAAAGCTTGAATAATGGCATCGATTTCATCCCTAGATACTAATTTAATTGTTCTACCAGGCTCTTCTTTTGTAGTTATTAAAGAATCAGGAATGACGATATCTGAGGAATCAGAACCTTGTGAGTCTTTAAGGTTTATAATTTGTTTTGATATCGTCGCATGAATAATATCAGATGAAAGCGCTGTTTCGCGCTTTTCACTATCATAGAGGTTAGCTAAGTTTATTTCACCAGTAAATTCATCAAATTGTGTTACCCCAAGATTAAATAAAGTCTTTACGATAGCTTCGATTTCTTGATTATCAATATATATTGTTTCTTTACCTGTCACACCTCGATTTTGTCTTACTGAATAAGGGATAATAATATCTTCACTATCTTGTCTAATGACTTGATTTGAAATTGTGGCATGTAAAATAGCTGATTCTAAAATGGTATTGATATTGTCTTTTAATGTTTCAATTTTAATATTGTCGATGTTATTATAATCTTCAATGCCAATAACGATAAGCGCATTGAGAACTCTTTCGAGTTCCATCTTCGCGATTAACTCAAGACCATTCTCTCCCATTTCTCTAATTAATTCATTGTTATAGTTATAATAAGGAACAATTATCATGCTATCTTCATTAGTGGTAAGATCAAGAATCATCTTCGATAAAGAAGCTTGAATGATAACCGAACTTTTATCGCCGAATAAGACTTGGCGTTTATTAGGATCAAAGACTTTTTTACCATTATCATCAACTATTGTTAATTTATCGAGCAATGTTTCATCAAAGTTAATATCTTCATAATCAGTAAAATTAAAGATAATAATGTTTTTAAATAGTTTTTCTAACTCTTCTTTACTAATTACAATTCTCTCTTCATCTTTAATAGTAATTGATTCTTTAACACTTTCTGGTATGATTAACATATCACCCACTTGTTCAATTAACAGATTTCCGATTGTTTCGGTAATAATTGTGGATGATAAGATGACTTCAATATCTTTATCGCTTAACGTCAGGATTGCTTTATAATTAAATCCTAAGTCTCGACATACTTGATCATCACCTTGTTTGTCGCAAGGTAATTTATCAATTAAAACTCTAAAAGCATTAACAACATTCGTTAATTCGTTCTTGTTAATATATCCTGTCTCATCATAAACCGTATCAGAGATGATAATTGGTGCATCACCAAAATCAGTTTCGCTAATGAACTTCGAAACAGTGGCAACTAGAATTCTTGATGAGAAGATTTTGTCGATAACATCATCTTCAAACTCAGATAATACCTTCAATGATAAATTGTTGAAATCAATGTTTTCGACTAGAGGTGCAATTGCATTAACAGCTGTAAGAATATTTACTAGTTCTACCTCCCAATCGATTTCATCGGGAACAACAATTTGATCCAGACCTTCAATTTTAGCTTTACCTGAGAAGATATTTATTAAAGCATTTTTAATGATTTTCGAATCAAGAATAATGGTTAAATCAAGTTTTGCTAAGCGTTTTATTAATAGGGTTGGTTCGGGATTCTTTATTTCCGAAACAGTTATCTCAGTATCGATTATCGCAGCCACAATCGAACCAATAGCTCTAAACTCATTTTTCCAATTGATGTCTTTTGGTACGGTAATAATAGCTTGAACATTTTCACCTAATAGGGTTAATATTGGTTCAATGGCAACATAAGCTGCTAAAGTAACTAAGTCGCTTTCAGCAAGTCCTTCAAAAATCTCCTTTACCTCATCACCTGTAAAAGGGATAGTTTCAACTTCTTGTTCTGGATCTAATAATCCTGCTGTGTTAATTAAATCAAAGGTAGTCGCTGCAAGGTCTCCTAGAATAAGAAACTCTTGTTTCCAATTAATTCGGTATAACTCATCTCTTGGAATCTCGATTTCATATTTAAAATACTCTAATCCAACATCAATAGCAATTGGTAAGAGTGTATTAATCAAATCTGATTCACTAATATACTCAATAATAGTACGAATATCATCACTAGTAATCTTGTTTAATTCATTATCTGAATGATAATAATCAGAATTAATATAATATTCATAAATCGATATGAATAAAGCTATTTCCTTACGGAAAGCTATTTTAGCATCAACTTTTACTGGTTGTTGAGCGTTTGTGTTAATAATCTTAAATGGTGGGTGGTAACCATTGCTTAAGAATAATAAAGC
>JAAZCR010000098.1 GCA_012513195.1 Bacilli bacterium
CCAATAATCACTTCTCGTAAAGCACGATCATTAATATCTAAACAACGTTTGAAAGTAATATTCTTAGGATCAATATTTAGTTCGTTACCTTGATAAATATGATTGTCTATTAAAGCTGCCAAGGCATTATTGGCAGTTGTAATCGCATGGATATCTCCCGTAAAATGTAAGTTAATATCTTCCATGGGTACAACTTGCGCATATCCTCCCCCTGCAGCTCCGCCTTTTACTCCCATTACTGGTCCTAAGGATGGTTCACGCAAACAAACAATAGCTTTTTTACCTAATTGACCAAAGGCTTCCCCCAAACCAACAGTTGTTGTTGATTTCCCCTCACCAGCGGGAGTTGGTGTTATCGCTGTGACAAGAATTAATTTACCATCTGGTTTGTCACTTAATTTTTCCTTTAATTTTAATGAGAGTTTTGCCTTATACTTCCCGTAATACTCTAAGTCGTCTTCTGATATACCTAGTTTTTCTGCAACCTCTTTAATTGGTAATAGTTTCGCTTCTTGCGCAATCTCTAAATCTGATTTAAACATTTTATCACTCCCGTATTCTTTATATAGTTTGATTGATGATAGCGTTTACCTATATTGTAAAACGTCAACATGCTTTTTTCAAGGTAAAATTAAATGCCACAAATGAGTTTTTCTAAATATATTTATCTTAATTTACTCTAGTAAAGTAAAAATTGTGATTTTTTTATCTAACCAAATCTATTTCTGTTATTACCTTTACGAATAATCTATTTACTCGTATAATATAAACAACTAAGGAGGTTAACCATGAAGAATACCAAACGTATCATCTATGCAGGATTTCTCATTGCTTGTGGTGTTATTTTACCAATCATCTTTCATATAATGCCAATTAGTATAGGACCATTTTTCTTGCCAATTCATTATTCCGCTTATTTTGCAGGTGGGTTTTTCGGACCATTAGTAGGAGCAATAGTTGGTTTATTAACACCGCTCATTAGTTATCAGTTAACCAGTATGCCACCTAATCCCGTTGTTATCTATATTGCCTTAGAAACCTTAACTTATGGATTAATATTCGGTTTATTATTCTATAAAAAACATTTTAATATTTACTTATCGTTATTAATCGCTATGTTTTGTGGTCGTCTAGCAAATATTTTTGGCAATTATCTAGTGGCGGAAGTATTCTTAGCCAATATAAGTAAACCCTTTATACTGTTAAATGTTTTAAAAAATCTCTCCCAAGGACTTGTGGGAGCAGTAATCCAAATGTTAATTATACCTGTCGTCATTAAACGTGTTAATACCGCCTTTAATTTTATAAATATTGAGAAAGAAGAGGACCATATGAAGTTTAATTATCTCGAACCTGATAAAACTTGTGTGTTATTGTTAGATAATATTGTGATTTATGAATCTAAAGATAACGGTGTTAAACCATTAGTAAATTATCTTTATCATAACGGGATACCTCAACAAGATACTATTTTAATTGATAAAGTTATTGGTTTAGCGGTAGCCAATTTAGTTGTATATTGTGGACTAAAAACCGTATACGGAAAAACCGTTTCTCAACCTGCTTTAGAGTTACTCAAAAAGCATAAAGTTAACGTATTTTATGAAGTATTAGTTCCTAATATTTTAAGAAAGGATAAAACAGACATTTGTCCTTTAGAAAAATATGTATCAACCTTAGTTTCACCTGAAGCAGTTTATATGGGTTTAGTAGAAATTGTCATTAATAATAATCCCTTACACTTAAAGTAAAAACCAAGGCTAACCTTGGTTTTTTATTTTAGTGATATTATGTGACAATATTACGGGCAATCCAAACGCCGTTTGCCCCCGCTTGTGCAAGCCCACGGGAGATACCCGCGCCGTCACCGCCTACATATAATCCCTGAATACGGGTCTCAAAGTTCTCATTTACTTTTGGACGTGCAGAATAAAACTTAGCTTCAACACCATAGAAAAGTGTATGTTCTGAAGCAATTCCGGGGGTAATATGATTTAGTGCTTCTGTCATTTCAATGAGAGATTTCATCGTCTTATAAGGAAGGACTAAACCTAAGTCTCCTGGCACCGCTTCTGGTAGAGTCGGGTGACGAAGCCTTCTTTGATATCC
>JAAZCR010000099.1 GCA_012513195.1 Bacilli bacterium
AATGGCAGGTGTGCAACAAGTAATTGAATATTTGGAAAATCTAAGTTTTGACGATGAAGATATCGAATACTTACGCAAGAAAAACATGTTTAGTGAAGGATTCTTAGAGTACTTGCGCAATTTCAAATTTACTTGTTCCGTTTGGGCGGTAGAAGAAGGTACGCCCATCTTCCCGTATGAGCCGATATTAGTAGTTCGTGGACCGATGATTCAAGCTCAACTTATTGAAACGATGTTACTTGTTACCATCAATCATCAAAGTTTAATTGCGACAAAAGCTAGTAGAATTGTGCGCGCTAGTCAAGGTAGAGCGGTAATGGAATTTGGAGCACGCCGCGCTCAAGGGTATGATGCCGCTATTTATGGTGCACGAGCGGCTTTCATTGGTGGCTGTATTGGTACTTCCTGTACCCTTGCGGATGAACTGTTTGATATTCCTGCTTTAGGTACGATGGGACATAGTTACATTCAATTATTTGATTCGGAGTTAGAAGCTTTTAGGGCATATGCAAGAACTTATCCAGATAAATGTGTTCTCTTAGTTGATACATATAATGTCTTAAAATCAGGAGTACCCAATGCGATTAGAGTATTTAAAGAAGAAGTCGTTCCAAGAGGATATCGCCCATTAGGTATTAGAATCGATAGTGGTGATATCACTTATTTATCCATCGAGGCTCGCAAGATGCTTGATGAAGCAGGTTTTCCTGATTGTAAAATTGTAGCATCTAACTCTTTAGATGAATACATCATCCGTGATTTGATTAGTCAAGGAGCCAAGGTTGATCAATTCGGGGTTGGTGAAAGGTTAATTACTGCTAAATCATCACCAGTGTTTGGTGGAGTATATAAATTGGCGGCGATTGAAGAAAATGGTAAAATTGTGCCTAAGATTAAAATCAGCGAAAACATCGCGAAAATCACTAATCCTGGCTTTAAACAAGTTTATCGTTTTTATGATAAAACAACAAACAAAGCCTTAGCGGATGTAATAACGTTACATGATGAAGTAATTCCTGAAAATGGTCCTTATGAAATCTTTGACCCTATTAGCCCATGGAAGCGTAAGACCTTAACTAATTATCGAGTGCGTAAATTACTTGTTCCGATCTTCATTGATGGTAATTGTGTTTATAAGTCACCAACATTAAAAGAATTACAAGAACGTTGTAAATATGAACTAGGTACATTATGGGATTCCGTCTTACGTTTTGAAAACCCTCATCAATACTATGTGGATTTATCAAAACCATTATGGGATTTAAAGAATGAAATGATTTATACTCACACTATAAAATAAAAAGGTGGAAATAATATGCGAATTAAAGTCCCTCGTTTTTCCTTAATAGTCCTGGTTGGACCAAATAGTAGCGGTAAATCAAGTTTTGCGGAAAAACACTTTAAGAAGAGTGAAATAGTGTCTTTAGATAATTGTCGCTATTTGATAAGTGATGAAGCAAGAGACCCACAAGCAACAACGAAAGCATATGAATTAATGAATGAAATCATTACGAAACGGCTAAGTTTACGGAAATTAACGGTGGTCGATGCGACTAACGTTCTTAAACATCAACGCTTAGAACTTATCAATTTAGCGAACATACATCATGCGCTAACTGTCGCGATTGTGTTTAACTTACCGAAAGACATTATATTGGCGAATAACCGTCAAAAAGTTTTTGCGGTTGATGAAAATATTATTGAATATCAGTATCACCAACTTGAAGATAGTCTTGCGACTTTAAAACAAGAGGGCTTTAATTCCGTCTATATCATCAATTCATTAGAGGAGTTTATGAATACAGAAATAACATTAGTACCATTATTTTGCGAAAAGCAAACTGAAACTGGACCCTTCGATATTATTGGCGATGTTCATGGTTGTTTTGATGAATTAAAGTTGTTACTAGAAAAATTAGGATATATGATCAATAAAAATTATCATGTTTCGCATCCTAATGGTAGAAAGGTCGTCTTTGTAGGTGATTTAGTTGACCGGGGACCTAAAAGTGTCGAAGTGTTGAAACTCGTCATGACGATGGTTAAAGATGGTATCGCCTTTTGTGTCCAAGGCAACCACGATAACAAATTATATCGGATGTTGGCAGGACACAATGTGATGGTAAACCATGGTCTAGAATTAACTCGTCAAGAACTAACACAAGAAAGTGCGATATTCAAACAAGAAGTTGAAGCATTTTTAAAAGATTTGCCTACCCATTTAATTCTTGATGATGGTAAACTTGTAGTAGCCCATGCAGGAATCAAAGAAGAGTACATCGGTAGACATTCAAAGGAAATCAAAGCCTTTACTTTATATGGTGATACCACGAAAGAACTAGATGAGTGGGGTTTACCAGAACGACGTGTCTGGGCTCATGATTATAAAGGAAATGCGTTAATTGTATATGGTCATACCCCAAATCTTGAACCTGTGATTATTAATAACACAATTAATCTTGACACGGGTTGTGTCTTCGGCAATAAACTAACAGCCTATCGTTATCCAGAGGGCGAGTTTGTTGATGTGGATGCATTAAGAAAATATGCTAGTTATCCTAGACCATTACGTTAGAGGGAGGAAAATTATGGATGCTTTAGAAGTAATTTACACCAGGCGAAGTATTCGTCGTTTTACAGGAGAAGTTATTAGCGATGAGTTACTTCAAAAAATATTAAAGGCTGGCTTTCAGGCTCCTTCAGCCCATAATCGCCAACCTTGGGAATTTGTGGTTATTAACGATAAGAATAAGTTAAGAAAGATAATGGAATTCCATCGCTATGCCCAAATGGCAGAAAATGCAGGGTGCGGTATTCTCGTGTGTGGTGATAGTAGTAAGCAACAAACTTTAGGTTTTTTAGTTGAGGATTGTAGTGCTGCTATCGAAAACATGTTACTCGCAATTCATAGTTTAAATCTTGGTGGTGTTTGGTGTGGTGTTTACCCCAAAGAAGATTTGATGGAATGCTTTACTAAATTATTAGAATTACCTCCTCATATTATCCCCATTGGTTTTGTGGTGGTAGGACATAAAGATGAGGAAAAAGCACCAAGAGATAATTATGATGTTAATAAGATTCACTATAATAAATGGTAAAAGAGTGGTATGAACCACTCTTTTACATTTTACTCCCCTTTAACTTCTTTCACAAAGTTTTCATCAATTGTTGTTTTATTAATTGATATGAAGGTAAATGTATAGGTTAATTTGATATTAGTGAGTTTACTAAAAGACTGCTCAAGAGCTAAATCATCAAACATTTGTTGGGCGATGTCAGAAGCATCATAAGTAATGCTTATTAATTCTTTTAGAGTTTTATTGATGGTAATTGTTTGTTTGACAGGGATATTGTGGTAATTTTCGATATCTACGTCATCTCCAATATAAAGTTTGAGGATTTCATCGAAGAGATGCTGGTCTTCCGTTTCTAAGTCGGTAAGCTTATATGATGATTGATATGTGATTTCTTCTATATTGCCATTAATCTTCTTTTCACTAATCTCTACATTTTTAGGAATACTATTTAAGGTTGTTTCAAGAGAAGCATTCTCTAGTGCTTCTTCTAATTCGTTTTGTGTTAGTATAGTGACAATAGGTTCTTCGTCACCCAGTTTTAAATACATGGAGTAAGTATTATTAGTGTCATTTTTCATTATTAACATTTTAATCTTGGGCATATTTAAGCCTAATGTTGTAATAGTACTTTTAACGTAAAAAGGTTCCTTAATCTGTTCCTGATGTGTGATAAAGTAGAATCGATATAAACTCTCATTTTGTTCATATTCTAACACTGCTTCTTCTTTTAAAATGAAACTTTCACTGTTTAGGAACTTATCTTTTGCTTCTGTAAACATTTCAACAAATTGTGTATAGTCATCTAACCCTGTGGTATCTATCGCACTTGTGGTTGTGTTAGTAGGTTTACACCCACCGAGTAGTAATACTACTAGTAGCACTAGTAGTAAAAATCTTTTTTTCATTATCCATCCCTTTCTATCTTTTTAACGACTATCAATGGTGATAGTCTGTTATAACCTTCTTTAACTTTTACATTTATAATAAAATTTGTATCAACGAGTGACAAAAGTAAAAGTATTGTTAATGGAATCATACACTCTTTGTATTAGTAAATATTCACTATGACAAATAAATCATATTTAGTTTACTTTTTTAATAAAGAGTTATTTCTATTGTAATTAATTCTGACTATTAAATCAATGTTTGCTAAACTTTTTATCATGATATTTTATGTAGTTTTCGATAATTGTGAGGGGTAGTATGCATGTACTTTTTAAAACAGTAACAGAAGTAACTTGAACTCCCAAACCCACTCTTAATCGCAATATCAGTAATGGAATCATTAGTAAGAAGTAGTAACTGTTTTGCATAATTAATGCGATATTTCATGAGATACTCATTGGGAGTTAGCCCCATGGTTTGTTTAAAGACGGTGTGGAAATAGAAAGGACTACTATCGACATGACTAGCGATATCCTCAAGGAGAATTTTATTTTGAAAGTTCTTTTCGATGAATTCAATCGCTTTACTAATCTTACCATAGTAAGGCGAACTAGGTAAGTAGTTTTCTTTGATTTCTTCATAAAGAGTAAATATAATGTCTAACAAATATGATTTGATTTTTATAGGACTAGACTCGGTTTCATTGATATATTCATCAAGAATCATCTTAAACAACATCTCAAAGTATTTATGATTCTTGACTTGATATACATGCGGGTTTTTATCTAAGATTTCATTTTGATAATAAGGCTGGAAAGGTGTATCATAGTCTTTATTTGTCATTTTAAAAATAACGGTGTAACAAGAGTAGGGTTTTATGCCTTGGGTTTTTTCTCCTGGTCGTTTGAAACAGAGATCACCAGGGCGTAAAGCATAATGCTTACCCTCATGAATCATATGACCTTCTGATTTAACTATATATTCAAATTCATAGTTTTCAATATAACGCTCATCAAAAGGTTCGTGGGTCCAATCTTCACCATCGAGGTTATAAACATAGGAACGAATGAGAATGGGTGAGATATCAGTGGTACTTAAATCAAGATAAATTTTATCAACTTTCATAAGAATCACCCAAAAAATAATGAACTTATATTAACATATTATCACAAGATTTTGATATTTTAAACATTTTATTAAAAGAAAAATTTTATTAACTTTGATAAAATATAGGCGATTAAAATTAATTATATAAAAGGAGGATTAGTTGATATGACATTAAAAGTGGGGATTATAGGTTGCGGAGGCATTGCCTTTGGAAAGCATATGCCTAGCCTCAAGAAAATTAAAGAAGTAGAGATGGTAGCTTTCTGTGATATCATTAAAGAAAGAGCAGAAAAAGCAGCCAAACAATATGGTACACCAGACGCTAAAGTGTACACTGATTATCGGGAATTATTAGAAGATAAATCAATTGATGTTGTCCATGTCTGTACACCAAATCGCAGTCACTCTTTTATTACTGTTGATGCATTGGCAAGCGGTAAACATGTAATGTGCGAAAAGCCAATGGCCATTAACACTGAAGAAGCAAGAAAGATGTTATAAGCAGCGAAGAAATATGGTAAGAAGTTATCTGTTGCTTATCAAAATCGTTATCGTCCCGATTCTCTTTACCTTAAAGCAGAATGCGATAAGGGTACATTAGGGGAAATCTATTTTGCGAAAGCTCATGCTTTAAGAAGACGGGCTGTACCAACATGGGGAGTCTTCTTAAATGAATATGAACAAGGTGGGGGTCCACTTATCGATATTGGTACCCACGCGTTAGATTTAACTTTATGGATGATGAATAATTATGAACCAAAGATGGTTACAGGTACAATTTATAAGAAATTAGGAAACCAACGCAATACCGCGAATGCTTGGGGTGATTGGGATATCGACAAGTTCACTGTTGAAGATAGTGCCTTTGGTTTCATTGTGATGAAAAACGGCGCAACCATCATTCTCGAAGCAAGTTGGGCGCTTAATACACTTGATGTAAGAGAAGCACAAACAACCCTTTGTGGTACGCTAGCGGGGGCAGACATGGCAGATGGACTACGGATTAATTATGTGAAGAACAATCGTCAAGTTGTTGAACGTCCTGCCTTTGGTGGTAGCGGTGTTGCTTTCTATGAAGCTAAGGATACTGATGATCCATCCTATCTAGAAGCAAGATTATGGATTGATGCGATTTTAAATGATACTGATCCTGTTGTATTACCAGAACAAGCCTTTGTCGTAACGCAAATTCTTGATGCGATTTATGAATCAGCTCGGACTGGTAAGACGATTTATTTTGATTAAGGTGAATGATATGAATTTAGGAATAATTAGTTATAATTATTATGAAAGTGGCATCAAAGGAGTTAAGGATTTAGGGTTAGACTACGTAGAATTCTGTATCAATGAAGAAGCAGAAAAATTCTTAAAGGAAGTACCTAACCTAAAAAACAATCTTGTTAAGTATAGTGTAAAAGTTGCTTCGATTGGTCGATGGGGCACTACTCGTATTGACAAAAATGGATTAGTTTTAGAAGAACTAGAAGTATCTTATCGCTTGATTGATGCTTGTGAAACACTAGGAGCACCAGTGTTTGTTTGTGGATGTAACTATGTTGATGAATTATCCTATTATGATAACCTGACACTTGCGATTAAGTACTTTAAAGCTCTAATTGATTATGCAAGTCCTAAAGGAGTTAAGATTGCGGTTTATAATTGTCGCTGGAACAATTTCATCTGTACTGATGAAACTTGGCGAATCGTCTTAGGTCATCTACCTGAGTTAGGTATCAAATATGATCCATCCCACTGTGTATATGATGGCGGTAATTATCTCGAAGAAATTAATAAATGGGGCGAAAGATTCTATCATTTCCATTTAAAGGGTTCCTTATATATAAATAATCAACGTGTTGATGATCCACCTGCAGGTTTAGATATGACAAACTGGCCAGCAGTAATGGGCTTATTATACGCTAAAGGTTATCAAGGTATTCTATCGATTGAACCACATTCAAGCACTTGGACAGGAGAACTAGGTGCTAAAGGTGTTGAGTATACGATCAATTACTTTAAACAATTAATATTTTAGGAGATAAATATGGGAATCGCGGTTCAATTATATACTTTACGTAAGGAACTAGAAAAAGACTTTCATAATACCATTAAGCAAGTTGCGGAAATGGGTTATGAAGGTGTGGAATTTGCGGGATTCTATAATATTTCCGCTAAAGACATGCTTGATATTCTCACAAGGCTTAACCTTAAAGTAGTAGGTAGTCATACCGATTTAAACTTACTAGAAAATAACTTCGATGATGTGATTGAATATAATAAAACAATCGGCAACAAAAATATTGTCATTCCTTGGGCTAAAGTAGATAATATTGACGATATGAAAGAACTTGTGAATCGCCTTAAGCCTATCTTAGAAAAGATTAAGGCTCATAACATGACGCTCCACTACCATAATCACAGTCATGAGTTACAAGCATATCAAGAAGGGTATTTATTAGATTACTTATTAACAGAGTTACCAGATTTATATGCGGAAATCGATACCCATTGGGTTAAACGCGCTAATGTTGATCCTATTAGTTATTTAAAGAAGTATAAAAACAGAACCAAAATAGTTCACTTAAAGGATTTAAGTTTTTTCGATGGAAAACCTGAATTTGCGCCTTTAGGTGAAGGTACTATGGATTTAGCGGGAATTATTAAACAAGCACAAGAGAATGATTGTGAATGGTTAGTAGTAGAAAATGATGAACCTAAACAGGGTGGTATAAAAGATATTGAAATCAGTTTTACATACTTAAAAAAGAATCTAACGAGGTGATAACATGAAACTCGGAGTTTTAACAGTGCTCTTTAGCGACCGTCCTTTAGAAGAAGTGCTTAAATATTTAAAAGAACAAGGTGTTCAAATGGTAGAAATCGGGGTTGGCGGTTTCCCTGGAAATGCTCATGCGAATCCCGAAGTGCTTCTTAATGATGAGAAGAAACTAACTGAGTTTAAAGAACTCATTAAAAAATATGACATGGAAATCTCAAGTCTTAGTGTCCATGGCAATCCTATCCATCCTAATAAAGAGATTGCAGCGAAGTATCACCATGACTTTGTCCAAGCAGTGCTCTTAGCGGAAAAATTAGGTGTACGCAATATCAATACTTTCTCTGGTTGTCCCGGTGGTTCAAAAGATGACAAAACGCCAAACTGGGTAACATGCCCATGGCCTAATGATTTCCTCCAAATTCTTGATTATCAATGGAATGAAGTATTAATTCCTTACTGGAAAGAAGCGGTAAAATTTGCGAAAGACCATGGCGTGGATAAAATCGGTCTTGAACTTCATCCTGGATTTTGCGTATATAATCCAGAAACCTTACTTAAACTACGTGATGCAGTCGGTAAAGAAATCGGGGCTAACTTCGACCCCAGCCATTTGATATGGCAAGGAATTAATCCTGTCGAAGCCATTAAAGTTTTAGGAGATGCGATTTTCCATTTCCATGCGAAAGATACCGCTCTTGATGAACGCAACATTAAAGTCAACGGTGTGCTTGACACAAAACGCTACGATCGAGTTTTAGAAAGAGCTTGGGTCTTTAGAACCGTTGGTTATGGTAATGGTGAACACTATTGGCGGAGAATTATCAGTACTTTACGCTTAATCGGTTACGATTACGCCATCAGCATTGAACATGAAGATGGCTTAATGTCTAATACAGAAGGATTAAATAAAGCGATAAATCTCTTAAAGAATATCATAATTTACGAGCAACCAACAGAAGCATATTGGATATAAAAATAGAGGTGGAAGTAAATGAAAAAGTATCGTGTTGGAATTATTGGTTGTGGCGCTATTTTCCCAATGCACGCAGTTCCAGTCGCAAATTCTGAATATACAGAACTTGTGGCAGTTTGCGACATTAAAGAAAATCGAGCGAAATACGCAGCTGAAAAATTTAATGTTAAGTTTTATTTAGACTATAAAGAAATGATTGAAAAAGAAAACTTAGACGCCATTCACATTTGTTTACCTCACTATTTACATGCACCAGTAACGATTTATGCGGCACAAAAGAAACTCCATGTACTTACTGAAAAGCCTATGGCTACCAATGTCGCTGATGCTTTAGCAATGATTAAAGCATGTGAAGAAAATGGTGTGGTCTTAGGTGTTATCTTCCAAAACCGCTACAATCCGGGTGCGCTCTTCATTAAAAAAACTTTAATGAGTGGCGAATTAGGTAAAGTATATTCCGCCAAGATGAGCGTCACATGGGATAGAAGCGATGAATACTACTCCAATAGTGATTGGAAAGGAACTTGGGATAAAGAAGGTGGCGGTGTTATCATCGACCAAGCGATTCACACCCTAGACTTGATGCAATGGTTCATTGGTAGTGAAGCTGAATTTGTTGATGCCAACATTGCCAATCGGATGCATGAAAAAATTGAAGTAGAGGATTCAGCAGAAGGTGTAATTAAGTTTAAGAATGGTGTACACGGCTCATTCTTCACCATTAACTATTACACTGAAAACAGCCCTGTGGAAATCGAAATGCATTGTGAAAATGGTCATGTCAAATATGTTGATGGTTTAGCCACCATTACTTTCAATGATGGTCGAGTTTTCACTGTAGGTCCTAACCCTAATGAAACCTTTAGTTATAATGGTGGTAAATCATATTGGGGTGTAAGCCATGTTAAGCAAATTAATGACCACTATGCGAGACTCACAAGAGGTGAAAGACCACAAATTACTGGTTATGAAGGCTTAGTAACCCAAAAAATCGTTAACGCGATCTATGATAGTGGAAAACAAAGAAAACGCATCTACTTCTAATAAATATTAAGGTAAATAATAATAGATATTTATTATACTATTTACGAGTTTATAATGAAGTAATTTAAAAAGGCTTGAAACTAAGTTAATTAGTGTCAAGCCTTTACTTTTTCTCTTCTAAGATATATATATACGGAAATGATGATGATTAAACCACCAATTATTTGATTAAAGAAGATTTTATCCTTGAGGACTATCACCGCCATAATCGTCGCAAATACTGGTTCAAGTAAGATAGCGGTGGCGATGAGGGATGGTTTAACATATTTTAAGGCATAATTGAAGATTATTTGTCCAGCATTGGGAATCGTCACAAGTAGGATGATAAACAACCAGTCTTTGGGAGTGTAATCTATGAGGTTTTGGTGCGTGATAAGATTATAAATAAATAAGTAGATACCCGCAAAGATGAAAAGAATTGAAGAATAGACAATAAAAGAATAGCGTTTAACCACATTTTGTCCAATAAATAAGTAGATTACCATGAAGATAACCGCTAAGAAAGTTATCGCATCACCAATTAATGCATCGACGCTAAGGAAAATATCACCCCAGGCCACAATCATAACTCCAACTAACGCTACAAGGAGTAAAATAAATTGACTGCGGGCAATTTTTTCTCGATATAGAACAAAACCAAAGACAAGCGCCACAAGTGGTTCAAGACAAATAATGAGGGTAGAACTGGTTACAGAAGTAAACCTTAGGGAAGTAAACCAAGAAAAGTAATGAAGACTTATCATCAGTCCCGCTAATGCCATTAAGCGGAAGTCCTGTTTTTTAATTAACTTAATATCCTTATGACATAAGGAAACAGGTAGTAATAATAAACCACAAAGACCTAACCGATACATAGCGGCTACCGATGGTGAGGCATCAGTGAGTTGAACGAATATTCCCGCAAATGATACTAAGAAAACACCTAATACAACTAAAATCTTATACTTCATACATCTCATCTTCTTTTATTATCATTTAATCCTAATTATAACACTTTTCAGATTATTATCCTACTATTTTTTGATCCGCGGATAATCTCCTTTAGTATAGATGAAACTCTCTAAACCTTTAAGTTCTTTGCCATTAGTTAAATCTTGAATGGTAATATAATAGAGTGTATCTTCATAACCAATTAAAGAATCACTATAGTTTAAAGGTATATCAAAGGTATAATAGATGTTCTTTAAATAGAAACGGCGATTACTACCATGCCCAATCGGATGGGATAATACATTTTCTTCTTCGTTAATTGTACCAGTGGTATAAGCATTTTCAATAAGTCCGCCCTCAATCATACCCGCTAATCCACCGATACGACTTGGTTCACCTTGATAACCTCCAGTTAGTTCCACAATTGAGTATACATTTTTGATTTTCCCTTGAATAAGTCCATCATAATCAAGGGAACTAAAAATACCGACTAACCCACCCGTAAACTCTCCTTTACTTACTTTTCCTTCAAAGGAAGAATTTATTAGATAACTATTAGTTAAACCACCCGCAATTCCTCCAACGTAAATACCATTGGTAACTTCACCAGTTACTTTAATATTTGTAATTAAACTATTAGTGGCGCTACCTACAAGTCCACCAGCATAAATAGTATCGGTAAAGAGGGAATTGGGCTTACCGGTAATTTGTACATTTTCTAAGATTAAGCCATCGATATAGGCATTATTGATTTCTTTAAATAAACCTACTGATTTTTCGCTGGTGATTGTTAGGTTCATAATTACATGATTTTTGGGATTAATGAAGATACCAGAAAAATAGGGGATAGGTTCCATCCAAGGAAATTCACTCAAGTCGATATCACTATCGAGGTAGTAAAAACCTTGCGGATTACTAGTGATTAATGTCCGCAGCTCAACTTGATTCCTGATGGGAATAAAACTAGGGTCATTGACATCATAAACATAGACTTTACCAAAATCGATGGTCTTAGGTATATCCTTTTTAAAATACACGATGGCTTTGATAGTCGTTTTACCAGGTTTTAATGTGATGAGTTCTTCTTTATAATTAACCCGAGCGACTTCTTCATTTTCCGAGATGAATTCTACATGTTTAATATCAAGACTACTAAAATAAGCGAGATTAAGTTTTTCTTTTACTCCCGTTGGTAAAGCTCTTACTTCATAGAGGTCATATAAAGTACCAAATGGAACAGGATAATAACGATATGCATCTTCGCATCCGTAAAGACTAAAGATGATTAGGAGAGAAAAAAGAATAAGCCATTTTTTCATTGATTATCACTTCTTTTCTTAGTGATGAATTTGATCATGATTATAAAATATAATAAAACTACTGCTAAAGAATTTACACTCAAGATATTTACTAGATAATCTTCTAAACCGAAGGCGCGCAATCTCGGAGTGATGTAACTAAAGTCAAGGAAGGGAAGAGTCTCATCTAATAACTTGACGAGATAATTAGATAGGTAATAGATAATAGCGGAGATTAGGAAACATATGACAATACAGTTATAAGAGTCATAGCGTTTCTCTCTTAATTTAGTAAAAATCCCATACATTAAGGCTAAGGTGACGATAGTATATGTGTTTTTCAAGCATAAATGTAAGGGATACAACCATTCTTTAAAGTCCCGTCCAATTAAAGCGAGGTAAGTGTGATCAAGATTAAGGCGCAAGTACTCTAAATAATGATGTTTATATAAGATATATAACTTGAGATTATAGACAAAGGTCATGATAAATAGATAACTACCAAATAACATAATCATTGTAAAGAGTTTACCTAAGAATTCTTGGGTTTTTGTAAGACTTGCTTTTTGGTAGAGCAGTTTCTTATTTTTGTAGTCATCAAGGATATAAATAATTATCAGGTATAATGCGAGTCCAGTGGTAATTATCTCAATTATTGAAGCATGTAATTGATATAACATTAGTAAATGTTTATTAAAATCCAATAAGAAGAATATTAAACATCCAGCAAGTAAGATTATGTACAGATTTACAAACCGCCTTAACTCATACTTAATCACCTTTAACATAGCGCATCACTTCCTTAAAATAATCTTCTACTGATAAAGAAACTGTACTTCTAATTTCATCAGTAGATAAGCATTCGATGGTTTTATAACCCTTAATTAACAAGCAGTAACTGGCGAGTTTTTCAAACTCGTTAATCTGATGAGTGGCGATGATAAAGGTTTTTGTTTCATCATAGCGATTAATTATCATGTTCCGAAAGATTTCATCATTTAATAAATCAACATAAGGGAATGGTTCATCGATTAAATATAATTTAGCATTTTTACTTAGACATATTAAATAATTAAGAATCTTTTGTTCACCCATGGATAATTTTTTAATCTTTTGTTTAGGATTTAACTTAAACTCATCGAGATACTTAAGCGCAAAATCCAAGGAGAAATTATGATGTGTATCATCATAAAACTTGAGGAGATCAATTATTTTCATGTATGAATAGTATACGAGGTCACTAGGCATATAACTAATTTCTTTTTCATTTACTAAGTGTAGTTTAAATTGGTATGGCTCGATTTTAGCAAGTAGTCTAAGTAATGTGGATTTACCGCAACCATTTCTGCCAATTAAGAGATAGATTTCTCCTTGGTTTATCTTTATCTCAACATTTTCAAACACTAATTTGTTAGGATACATAAAAGTAATCGTATCTTTAATTATCTCCATAAAGTTCACCTATTATCTTAGTAATTTCTGCTTTGGTGATATTACAATTATTTAGAAGAGTTAGAAACTCTTTTAACCGATCTGATATATATTTCTGTTTATTCTTTTGAATTACTTCTTCGCTAGGACAGACGAAATATCCTAAGGTACTGTGACAGTAGATTAATCCTTCTTCTTCTAATACTTGATAAACGCGTTTAATGGTATTAGGGTTTACCTCTAGTATTATGGCCATATCGCGTATCGACTCTAATCTACTATTTGGTTTGCGTTTTCCTGAATAAATATCAAATCTGATATAATCAGCAAGTTGAATGAAGATAGATTTATTCGGGTCAATTTTCATCATACCACCTACGCTTTATACTGTGCTATTTAAATAGCACAGTTTACTACTAGCATATGTTATAATGCTTGATTTGTCAAGGTGTTTTTTATTACACAATGAGATAAATTAGTGGTCAATAAATGGACACGAAGGCGATAAACGGGTAAAATAGTATCCGAAGGAGTGATAAAATGTTTTATGATACGCACGCTCATTTAAATGCGGAACAATTCAAGGATAATTTAGAAGAAATCGTTAAGGAAGCGTATGCCTCTGGTGTTACATATATAAATGTAGTAGGTTTTAACCGTCAAACTAATTTCCTTGCCCAAGAAATCGCCGCTAAATACGATAATTTATATCCCACTGCTGGGTTACATCCTAATGATGTAAATGATTTTACGGAAGAAGATTTAGTTACTTTAGAAGAGTATGTAAAAAAAGAAGTTACTGTCGGTATTGGTGAATGTGGGTTAGATTATTACTGGTATAAAGATAATAAAGATAAACAAAAAGCTTTTTTTATTGCCCAAATTGAATTAGCACGCAAGTATAAAAAACCCTTAGTGATTCATGTAAGGGATGCATTTCAAGACACTTATGATATTATAGAAACCGAAATGAAAAAAGGTGCATTTACGGGAGTGATGCATTGTTTTAGTGGTAGTCCCGAAATGGCCTTACGTTTCTTAAATTTAGGTTTATATATATCTTTAGGTGGACCAGTAACTTTTAAGAATGCGGTGGCACCGAAAGAAGTAGCGAAAATTGTGCCCCTTGATAAGTTATTGATTGAAACCGATTGCCCCTATTTAGCACCCCATCCTCATCGTGGTAAACAAAATAAACCAAGTTATCTACCTTTAATTGCACAAAGTATCGCTGAAATCAAAGGAATAAGCGTTGAGGAAGTCGCAAAGCATACAACTTTAAATGCGAAACGGCTCTTTTTACAACAGTTTTGATTAATAAAAGCACCAATAATTTACATACTATAATTGTACAAGTTTAAAAAGGAAGTGGTGAATATGAGAAGTCTTCGAAAAGCCTTTTTAACTGGGACAATTATAGGTGGACTAGTTGGTGCTATGTTTTTTTCGTTTATTTACTTTACATTTTACTATCATCGCGTCGAAGCATCTAACCCTTATCATTTAGAGCTAGCCACAAGTTATGCGATTGAAAAAGCGAGTCCTCATGTTGTGGGGATTATTAGGATTAATAATGGTAAAGAAACTGGTAGTGGTAGTGGAGTAATCTATCGACTTGATGAAGAAAAGGCATATATCGTTACCAACTCCCATGTTATTAAAGATGCCCAGAAAATTGAAGTTGCGTTTGAAAATGAAGAACGAGTTGTAGCGGAAATCATAGGTGATGATATTATTACGGATTTAGCGGTATTAGCCATACCCAGAGGAAATATTAATGAAGTGATTGAATTTGGGGATTCAAGTAATATCCGCGTTGGTGAGTTTGTCGTGGCGATCGGTAATCCTTTAGGATTAAATCTTTATGGTAGTGCCACTTTAGGCATTATATCCTCAAAAGAACGGTTAATTCCGATTGATTATGATAAAGATGGGCAATATGATTGGTATGCGAGTGTCATACAGACCGATGCAGCGATTAACCCAGGAAATAGTGGAGGAGCATTGGTTAATTTAGAAGGAAAACTAATAGGGATTAATTCGATGAAAGTGGCAGGTAGTTCCGTGGAAGGAATTGGATTTTCTATTCCTGCGAATATTGTAAAACGAGTCGTAAATGATATCGAAGTGTATGGCGAAGTTAGAAGACCATATTTAGGTATTGAAGTCATTAATGCGGCTTTAGTCACAAATACAAATGAGCTTAAACAAGGAGTCTATGTGAACGACGTAGTGCCATACTCTTCAGCATACAATGCGGGGATTAAAATCAATGATATCATTATCGCCATTAATGGTGAGAAGATTAAAGATGCTATGGACTTTAGACATAAACTTTACCAATATGAAATTGGTGATACCATTACTTTAACAGTAGTACGGCGTAATAAAACGTTCACGTTTGATATAGTGTTACAAGGAAAACCGAGCCGTTAGTAATAATAATACGGCTCGGTTCCTTTTAAAAAGTAGAGAACTTTATGATAACCTTTATTGTTCATCTCTCCAGTTATTGGATTTACGATGACGGGAGAAACATTTTTCGTAGGTTTATACCAAGTAGCTTCGTATATAGAGAAGTAATCTTCCATAATTTTGGCCCAAACTCTTTTCGCATAGTTACGTTCACTAACAGTAGTTAAAGGGATTAATTCATCATAGCCTGTCCATACTCCTACTACTAATTCAGGATTGTAGCCAATCATCGTGGTATCGTAATCAGTGGTACCACTCTTACCCGCATAAGTATGGGTAAGTTGGGGAATAATACTTAATCCTGTGACTGATTGGTTATAACTCATATAGGGATCAAACATACCTCTTAATAACTCATTCATAATGAAACATAAATCACGATTTAATATCTGTTTAGAAGTATTCTTATATTCATATAGTACTTCATCGTTTAAATCGGTGATTTTAGTGATATATACAGGGGCAACTTGTTTACCCATACTTGCGAAGTACGCATAAGCAGTAGTTAATTCACTTAATTTGATTTCGGTAGCACCTAAGGCAAGGGAAGGTACGGGTTTCATGTTAGTTGTATTTATACCCATTCGTTTCGCCATTTTGATTAGCGTACTTTCACCTAAAAATAAGTGTGTTTTAATGGCGTAGATATTATCGCTAACCGCTAAGGCATAAGCCATAGTGACATCACGATAAGCATAGATGTTTTGGAAATTGGTTGGTTCATACTTTTCCTTCCCCTTATTTATATAAAAAGTAGTAGGTTCACTTTTAAAAGTAGTAGTCGGAGTAAATCCATGTTCTAAAGCCGCATAATAAAGTAGGGGTTTAATGGTGCTACCAGGATGGCGGTAGCCATTTATAGCCCGATTAAACTGACTAACTTGATAATCTCTTCCTCCAATCACCGTTTTGACATAACCAGTTTGGGGGTCACTCGCGAATACAGAAGTTTCGATTAATGAGGAGGAAGGATAGATAGTGTTAATTGCCTTTAAACTAATCTCATTAAGGGTTAGGTCTAAGGTGGTATATACCTTTAAACCATTAATATAGGGATTATTGAGTAGGTTATATGATTCTAATTCTTTTATGACGATATCAAGGAAATAAGGGGCAATATTATTAACATTCTTAGGGTGTTTGCCAATAATTTTGATATCTTCATTTAAGGCATCGCGATATTCTGTTTCTGTTATTTTTCCTTGTTCAAGCATTAGTTTCAGTATTAATTCTTTTCTTTCTTTGTTTCGTTCATAATCTTTTAAAGGTGAATAATAAGTTGGACCTTTGGGAATAGCAGCTAAGACAGCTGCTTCGCCTAATGTTAAGTCATTTGGTTGTTTATTAAAGTAGAAAATACTCGCATCATGAATACCATAAACTCCATGACCAAAATAAATGGTATTTAAATAGCCTTCTAAGATATCGTCTTTGGAGTAGTTCATTTCTAAGAGTATCGTGTAATAAGCTTCTCTTAGTTTTCGTTCCCAAGATTTTTCATGCGTTAAATAGAGATTACGCGCATATTGTTGCGTAATGGTACTTGCGCCATAGCGCCTTGATAAGGTCTTTAAATTATCGAGAATAGCTTTACCAATTCTAAGGTAATCAAAACCATGATGTTCATAAAAGTGTCGGTCTTCAACGGCAATAATTGCCTTTTTTAAGTAATCGGAGATTTCCTCTAGTTTTACATAAGTTGAAGTTTTATTGTTTAGTTCAAAATACTTTTGCCCATCAATACTATAAAATTCTATAGTATTTAAGTCACTAATATCAGGTAATTGGTCATGTTTAATATAATAGCGTGAATAGGAGATGATAATAACGATAATAATTAAGGTGCTAAACAAGATAATTAGTTTTCGATAATTTTTTACCATAGTTTTTTCCTCACCTTTTCTCTTTTTATTGTTTTATTTTTTAGACAAAATATGATATATTAATATAGTAAAAAAATACCT
>JAAZCR010000013.1 GCA_012513195.1 Bacilli bacterium
AAAGAAGAAGCTAAGGGTCGTATTTATGTCACTACTGATAAAGAAAAAGGTGCTTTAAAAAAATTTGCGACTGAAGAAGGTTACGAAACCTTTGTCGTGCCTGATGATATTGGTGGGCGCTATTCCATTTTAACAGCAGTTGGACTGTTGCCGATTGCGGTAATGGGCATAAATATTAAGGAAATGTTAGATGGTGCTTATCAAGCGATGATTGATTATGCCACTCCTTCCTTAGAAGATAATGACAGTTATCTTTATGCGGTACTTCGCAATATTCTCTATAATAAAGGAAAAACAGTTGAATTACTCGTAAACTATGAGCCAAGTCTTCAATACTTTGGTGAATGGTGGAAACAATTATTTGGTGAATCGGAAGGCAAAGACAATAAGGGTATTTTCCCCGCTTCCGCTAATTTCTCGACTGATTTACACTCCTTAGGTCAATATATTCAAGAGGGAAGAAGATTTCTCTTCGAAACTGTTATTAATGTGGAAGAAGTTCGCCATGAACTCACCATTCAAAAAGAAACTACCGATTTAGATGGGTTGAATTATCTTGCAGGTAAAACTATTGATTTCGTTAATAAAAATGCTTTTAAAGGTACAATCCTTGCCCATGTTGATGGTGGCGTTCCTAATCTTGTGCTTAATCTCAAACGCTTAGATGCATACGGTTTTGGTTATTTAGTTTACTTCTTTGAAAAAGCATGTGCGCTGAGTGGTTATTTATTAGGTGTAAATCCTTTCGACCAACCTGGTGTAGAAGCATATAAAAAGAACATGTTTGCCTTATTAGGTAAACCTGGTTATGAAACCTTAACAGAAACTTTAACTAAAAGAATAAAGGATTAAATTTCATCGTTTAACAAACAAACATTAACAAATAATAGTAGTAGGTGATAACATGATTATCAAGACTACTATTATTTGCTTAATGTTTTTCTTTTTGTTTAACGTTCAAACTGTGAGTAGTGCCCCACTAAAAAAACTTGATGATTATGTTGTTTTTATTGATCCTGGTCATGGGGGTTATGATGGTGGTGCGAAAGCCAATGGATTAGTAGAAAAGGATTTAAACTTAATCATTGGACTTAGAATTCGCACTTACTTAGAAAATGCCGGTGTTAAAGTATATATGACACGAAGTGATGATCGTGATTATGTGACTCCTGGCAGAGGTACAAAAAAGAAACGGGATTTAGATAAACGCATCGAAATGATTAATAATTCTGATGCTGATTTATTTATATCAATACATATGAACTCCTTACCAGATTCAAGGTGGAGAGGGGCACAGACTTTTTATTATGATAGTTTTCCCGAAAATAAAATCCTCGCCAATTGTATCCAAGAAAGTATAATTGAGATTTTACAAAATACCACAAGACAAGCCAAAGAAGTTAAAACCCTGTATTTATTTAAGAATGTGAATAAACCAGGGGTGCTAGTGGAAGTAGGTTTTATATCTAATCCTGAGGAAGCGAAAGATTTAAGTAACCCTCATTATCAGGATAAAGTTGCTTATGCACTTTTCCTAGGTATAATAAAATGTATTTATAATCTCCATTCAGTCGAATTACTCCCCGTTGGGGAGTAATTTTTCACATATAAATGAAATGATCATGGGATAAATGTTGCGTTTAGGAGAAAGATTGCGTTATAATATAATAAGTTTAGAAGAGGATGATAAAAATGAAGAAGTATCAGGTTGAAATATATTCGATTGAAGCTACTTACAAATTAGCCCATGCGTTAGGTGAATTATTATTTCCAGGTGCTGTCCTTTGTTTAGAAGGCGATTTAGGTGCTGGAAAAACTACTTTCACAAAAGGATTAGGTGCCAGTTTAGGCGTTAAAAGTGTAATTAATAGTCCTACTTTTACCATCATCAAAGAATATGATGGAAAGTTACCATTATACCATATGGATGTTTATCGGATTGAAAATGAGCATGAAGATTTAGGATTTGATGAATATTTTTATGGAAATGGAGTAACGGTAATCGAATGGGCAAGACGCATTATGAGTCAATTACCAGAGGAGAGATTAGATATTTATATTTATGCTGAAGGTAATAAACGTTTATTTGAATTCTATCCCCACGGTGAAAAGTATGAAGAGATTTGCGAGGTGCTGAAGCGTGAAAAGTTTTTTGATTGATACATCGACAGAAGCGCTAATAATTATCTTAATGGAAGATGATAAGATAATTGATTATCATTACGAGATGATTAAACGGGACCATTCGACATTATTAATGCCTAGTTTGGATAATTTGCTTACTAGAAATCAGATTGATATTAAAAATATTAAACGTATTATTGTCGCTTCTGGTCCAGGTAGTTATACAGGTGTACGAATTGGTGTTACCGTAGCGAAAACTCTAAGTTATACTTTAAACATCCCATTATATCAAGTATCGACTTTAGAACTTATGGCATGTAGTTTTATTGAAAAGGCTAAATATATTATGCCAATTATTGATGCAAGACGGGGCAATGTCTTTGGTGCTTTATATCAAGTAAATAATAATCAGTTAATTCCACTTTATCCTGATCAATTATATAGTTTTACCGAGTTATTAGACAATGCGAAGAAAGAAACGCAAGATAAAGTCTTAGTTGTGGGATTAGGTGAAGTAAATATACCAGATAATCAATTTACTTATCTTAAGGTATCAGATTATTTTAATCCTCAAATGGTCTTTAATTTAAATATCACAGAAGTAGAAAACGTGCATACCTTTGTGCCAAATTATAAGCGGAAAGCTGAGGCGGAAATGAATCTAAAATGAGCGATGATGTGAAAGTCGTAAAAGTAGAAGATGTGCGGGATTTTAATGAAATCATGGAAATTGAAGAAAAAGCCTTTGCATATCCATATCCAATCGACTTATTTATTTTTGATTTTGAACATCACCCATATAGTGAGTATTATAAACTAATGCTAGACGATCAAATTATTGGTTATTGTGGATTATGGATTATCTTCGAAGATGTACAAATAACCACAATCGCTGTGCACCCTGATTATCAGGGAAAAGGATATGGGGATAAAATGATGGAATTCATCATTAATTATGTTAAAGAGTTGGGTTGTCGTAACATAACCTTAGAAGTACGGGTATCTAATAATAAGGCGATAAATTTCTACAAAAAGCACCAATTTGAAATTGTTGGTCTAAGAAAACAGTATTATGAGAATGGTGAAGATGCATATTTAATGAAACGAGATTTATAAGCATTGGTTGTGAAAAGCCTTATTATTCTCTTTTTATTGAAAAAAAAGGCAAATTTGTGTAATATTAATATATAGACTGAAAAAGTAGGGGAAACAATGATTAATGCGAAAATCTTTGATACCGATGAATTCAACGATCAATACTATTATGACGGTGATGATTTAGGCGCAATTTATACCAAGGAAAAGACGACTTTTCGGGTTTGGAGCCCACTGGCGACGAAAGTTACTTTATTTTTATACGATAAAGGATATAAGAGTAAACCCTATGACAAGATCAAGATGGAAAAAGGCGTTAATGGTACTTGGTTTGTCGAAGTAAAAGATGATTTACATGGGGTTTTTTATACATATGAGATAGAAACACCACAAGGTAAATATGAAACAGTTGATATTTATGCGAAAGCCTGTGGTGTTAATGGCGCACGTGGCATGGTAGTTGACTTAAGCAGAACCAATCCCGAAGGTTTTTTAGAAGATAAACGACCTACTTTAATAAATACAACCGATGCGATTATCTATGAAGCGCACATTCGCGATTTAACGATTCATAAAACCGCTAATGTGCAACATCCTGGTAAGTTTTTAGGTTTAGCACAACATGGTACACGTAGTCCAGAAGGACTTACCACAGGTTTAGATCATCTTATTGAACTAGGGATAACGCATGTTCATTTATTACCTGTAACTGATTTTGGTTCCATCGATGAAGCAAATGAAAATTCCGGTTATAACTGGGGATATAATCCAGTTAATTATTTCTGTGTTGAGGGAAGTTTCGCAACAAATCCTATCGATGGAGTCACGCGAATTAAAGAGTTTAAACAACTTGTACAGGCTCTTCACCAAAGTAATATCCGTGTCATTATGGATATGCCATTTAGTCATACTTATCAAACAAAGGAAGCACCATTATATAAAACTTTCCCAGGCTATTTTTATCGTTTGAATGAAGATGGTAGTTTCACCAATGGATCTAGTTTTGGTAATGAATTAGCCACTGAACGCCCAATGGTTCGAAAATATCTGGTTGATGTTGTCAAATATTATGCTAAAGAATATCACATCGATGGTTTTTGTTTTGACCAAATGGGCTTAATCGATACCGAAACAATGAACTTAATTAGAAGTGAGCTAGATAAGATCGATCCTACTATCATGATTTACGGGCATGGCATCACTAAAGGTGAGAGTATCTTACCAAGAATGAAACAAGCTATTAGAGAGAATATTAAACGTCTACCTCGAGTTGCTGCCTTCAACGATGATGGTCGTGATGGGATTAAGGGTGATCCGCAATACGCTAAAGAGCCAGGCTTTGTAAATGGTGGTATTGGATTTGAAGAAACAGTTAAATTTACCGTAGTTGGTGGTGTTGAACATCCTGAGGTAGATTATGAGAAAGTCATTTACTCGAAAGAACCTTGGGCAACACAACCTAATCAAGTAATAAATTACGCATCATTCCATGAAAACTTATGTTTATACGATAAAATTGTGGAAACTGCTGAAGATTTAGATATGAACACCCGCATTAAAATGGCGAAGATGGCCAATGCGATTGTCCTCTTAAGTCAAGGTATACCCTTCTTCATGGCAGGTGAAGAGATGTTACGGACAAAGAACGGTGATGATAATTCTTTCCAATCACCGGACTTTATCAATCAAATCGTATGGAATAGTAAATATGATCACTTTGAATTATTTGAATACTATCGTGGCTTAATTGAGTTAAGAAAGAAGCATCCAGCCTTTAGAATGACAAAGGCAGAGATGATCCGCAATCATCTAAAATTCATCAACTCACCCGTAACCAACACCATCGCCTTTAATATCACAGATAATGCGAATGGTGATAGTTATGCCGATATCGTGGTCATCTTTAATGCGAACTCTAGCGAAGTTAAGTTTAAATTACCCCATTTTGGTATTTGGAACGTAGTAGTAGATGGAGATAAGGCTGGAACTGAAGTATTAAAGAAATTCTCAGGCAATGAAGTAGTAGTACCAGAATTATCAACGATGGTACTATACTCTAATGAAAAGACAGTAGGGGAAATTACAGTCGTTGAGAAGGAAAAAACAGATTACCGTAAATATGCAAAATATGCATTAGGTGCCTTGGGTATATATTTACTATTAAGAGGTAGAAAAAGAAGAAAATAAGGCTTGTAAGTACAAAGAGGTTACAAGCCTCTTTTTTTGTTAATATATGTTTAATATGAAAATATATTATATAAGAAAATTCATATATCGGATGTTTTATGGGATATTATATGATGAGGATTATATAATTAGCATAATATTACCATGATATTGTAAATTTACTTAGATCATCAACAACATTGTTATAGTTTGCTTGTTTTTCAATAAAATATATCTAATTAGTACTAATTAAAGATATCGCATTATCGAAAAAGCGATATCTTTTTTATATCCTACATATCTATATCATTTTAGTATAAAAGAACTCTGGATAAGGATTTGGACTATACGTATAAAAAGCGGTAATCGATTACACACAAATTTGTTTTTGACATTCATTTTTCCATATAATAAGATAAAAATTAGGTAATTGTGTTAGGAGTGAATAAGATGGGAAACGCTTGGTGGAAAGAAGCAGTAATATATCAAATCTATCCTCGCAGTTTTTATGATTCAAACAATGATGGTATTGGTGATATACAAGGGATAATCAAAAAATTAGACTATTTAAAAGATTTAGGAGTAACTGCGCTTTGGGTATGTCCATTTTATGAATCACCGATGGATGATAATGGATATGATGTCAGCAATTTCTACAATATTGCTCCTGAGTACGGTACTTTAGATGATGTAAAACAACTAATTGAGGAATTACATGCACGGGGCATGCGCTTAATCATTGATTTAGTTCTTAATCATACTAGTGATGAACATCCATGGTTTATCGAATCGCGGTCTAGTGAAAATAATCCTTACCGTGATTATTATATTTGGCGAAAAGCTAGACCAGATGGTTCATTACCAAGCAACTGGGAATCATTTTTTGGTGGTTCGGTTTGGGAATATGATGCGACAACTGACTCTTACTATATGCACATTTTCTCGAAGAAAATGCCTGATTTAAATTGGACTAATGAAAATATGCGCAATGATATTTATGAAATGATTAGATGGTGGCTTAATCAAGGCGTTGATGGTTTTCGAGTTGATGCAGTAGCTCATTTAGATAAAAATATGGAGTTTCCTAATCATCCTACCTTACCCGGACGCCAATATTCGGGTTGTTATTTTGAATTTAGTAATCGTCCAAAAGTTCATGAATATATTAGGGAAATGCGTCAAAAAGCTTTTGCGGGCTATGATATAGTTACAATTGGTGAAGCGGGAGGAGCAACCATTGAAGATGCGTTAAAATATAGCGCATATGATCGAAATGAGTTTGACATGTTGATAACTTTTGATCACTGCTGGGTTGATGAAGATTCGGAAGGGTCACCTCATGTTCCTGGTAAATGGTCATATAAAAAACTGGAATTACCATTATTAAAGAAGTCATTTAAAAAGTATCAAGTAAATATGTATGGAAAAGCTTGGAATACCCTCTATTGGTCTAATCATGACCAACCACGGGTAGTAAGCCATTATGGGAATGATTCATCTAAGTATCATAAATTGAGCGCAAAAATGCTAGCAACAACGCTTTATATGATGGGTGGGACACCCATCATATATCAAGGTGAAGAAATCGGTATGACTAACGTAGCCTTTGAATCATTATCAGATTATCGTGATGTTGAGATTTTTACGCTTTATCGGGAAACAGTTGGTAAGGGAATTGCCAGTCATGAAGAAATTATGGACCGTATTCATAAGCGTAGTCGTGATAATGCGCGAACACCCATGCAATGGGATGATTCACCTTATGCAGGATTCTCAAAAGTACAACCATGGATTAATGTGAATCCAAATTATGTATATATAAATGTTAAAAATAATCTCCAGGATGAAGATTCAATTTATCATTATTATCGAAAATTATTAAACATTAGACAAAATAGTAAGACATTAATTTACGGTAAATTTAACCTCTTTTTAGAAGATGATGCAAATATTGTTTTATATACTAGAGAATTAGATAATGAAATTTATTTAGTTTTATGTAACTTCTTTGATAATACAGTAGAAGTAAAGTTACCTGATGAAATAAACATAGAAAACTTTGCTTTAGTAATAAGTAATTATGAAGGTCAAAAAATAACTAGAAATATGATCTTAAGACCCTATGAAGCAATAGTATATCGTAAACAACTAAGTATATAAAAGTATAATTAAAGGAGAGTATATATTATGGCTGAAGGGAAAGGAAAAACAAGTAAACTAGTACAGTTAATGAATGTTTTAAAGAAATATAATAACCACAAACCGTACAACTATACTGTACCTGATTTATGGAACGTTTGGAATTATCAAGGCGAAGAAATGATTAAGACTAGTTCGGGAGAATTAATCGTTAATCCATATAATTTCTATTATGAAGTAATTCGGTCTTATATCTTACCTCAACGTGATGAGAATATTGATTATAGTAAGCCACTATATCACATAATTGAAACTAATACAAGAGGTGGCGATTGGATTCAAAAAAGCGTTGTTTATTCGATGATGATTCGTACTTCTACAGCTTGGGATCATGATGGTAATGGTACTTTAGACGATATAAACATGTATGGTTTAAAGGATACGGGAACATTCGTCAAGACCCTAGCATTATTACCACTCCTCAAAAAAATGGGTGTCGATGTCGTTTATATGTTGCCGATATCAAAATACTCTTTAAAAGATAAAAAAGGTGAACTAGGATCACCTTATAGCGTATCTAACTTCTATGAAATTGATCCTAACTTAAAAGATCCAATAACTAAAGATGACTTAACCGTAGAGGATGAGTTTCAAGCTTTCGTTGAAGCGTGCCATATTTTAGGAATGAAAGTGATGATTGATATCATTCCCCGAACAAATGCGATTGAAAATGATTTAATCATTGACCATCCCGATTGGTTTTATTGGATCAAGTGTGATGAGTTTCCGAACTATTATCCACCTACTGTACCTAGTTTAGGGAAACTCACTCCTCCCAATCCTGAAGTTTTGCCAGAAGTATATAAATCAAAATCCGTGTGGGACCATATTAGACGTTTCTCCTATGACCCCAAAACTTTAGACGCAAAAAAATATGAAAGATTAGTTTTAGAATATAAGCAAAATCCTCAAGGTAGTTTTTTAGACTTAATCAAAAAAGAGTATAATATTCAAATTGCGCCTGCCTTTTCTGATCAAATTAATGATCCACAACCACCTTGGTCCGATGTTACCTTCTTTAGAATGTATTTAGACCATCCAGTTTTAACACAACAAGAATTAAAGAAGTATTTAAAACCTGGTGAAGATGTGCCGCCATATATTCTCTTTGATACCATCAAATGTAATTTGTATCAAGGCGAAAAACCAAATATGGAGTTATGGAACACCTTATCTGATATTATTCCATATTATCAAAAAAGCTTTGGGATTGATGGCGCAAGAATTGATATGGGTCATGCCCTTTCAAGTGATTTACTAGATATGATTATCACAAAAGCACGGCAGATTGATCCTAATTTCTGTTTTATTGCGGAAGAACTTTCAACTATTAATGCGGAAAAGGCGAAAAAGCTTGTCTACAACATGATTATTGGTGATGGCTTCTGGCACGAACCACGCTATAAAGAGCATTTATATGATTTTATTTATCAAATCCCTAAACTACCATGCCCTGTTTTTGCGTGTGGTGAAACCCATGATACACCAAGACTAGCTGCTCGGGAAGGTAAAGAAGTGCTCGCCAAAATGCTTACCATTTTAAATATGTTTGTCCCTAATGGTGTGCCATTCATCAACTCTGGTCAAGAAGTTTATGAACCACAACCAATGAATACTGGACTTGATGTTAGTGGTAATGATTTAGATATGTTAGATCCAGATGATCCATACTATGGCAAACTTGCGTTATTTGATCGTTACGCTTTCCACTATTTACATGAAAAGCGTTGGGATATTCCTGATAATCTTGAAAAAGTAGCAAGCATTCGTAAAGAATATTTAGATACAATTACTAATCCTCATAACTTTATTCCTATAAATGTTGAACCAAATAAAAAAGATTGTATCAGTTACGCTCTTAAAGGTGATAATTACTATCTTTTAGTGCTAGTGAATATAAATCCTTTTGAAAAGAAACAAAAACTTGCTTTAATTAATGAATACATAAAAGAAAAACTTTCTTTAATGTATTCAAGTTACGATGATATAGATGGATATCAACTAAATGATAATCATAATCTCATCGTAGATTTACAACCGGGTGAGGTTAAAATCTTTAAATTATATTAATTATTTAGAGAGGAAGAAGAAAGAATATGTTTCAAATATTTCAAAACAAAGATGCCTTTATTTCCGCATTTACCGCAAAACTAGCCAACGATTATCAAGTCGATTTAAAAGACTCTACTCCCTATCAACAATACATGGCATTAGCCTCGCTAGTTAAAGAATTAATTATGACCAATTGGGAGTTAACACAAAAGACTATTAAGGAAAAACAATTGAAGCAAGTATATTATTTCTCAATGGAATTTTTAATGGGAAGATTGCTTACGAATAACCTGATGAATCTAGGTATATACAAAGTTGTTAAAGAAGCTTTTGATGAATTAGGAATTAACATCAATGATGTAGAAGATGCTGAAACAGATGCCGGGCTAGGAAATGGTGGTTTAGGAAGACTTGCTGCTTGTTTCTTAGACTCATTAGCATCGCTTTCTTATCCAGGTCATGGCGTAAGCATTCGTTATCAAAAAGGTTTCTTTACCCAAAAATTCGTGAATGGGTATCAAGTTGAAATACCTGAAGAATGGCTTGAACATGGTTATGCTTGGGAAGTTTGTAAAGAGGATGAAGCAGTAATTGTACCATTCTATGGTGAAGTTCAAGAAGAAGTTATAAATGGTAAAAAAGTAATTAAATTAGTTAATGCTCAATATGTAAAAGCTATACCATATGATATACCAATCGTTGGTGATAAAACGAAAACAACTAACACTTTAACGCTTTGGAAAGCGGAACCCTATGGTGCATATCCAGAAAACATTGAAAGAGAAGTATATGAAGCAAGTGTTAGAAAAATCTCCGAGTCATTATATCCCGATGATTCTACGGATGAAGGTAAAATTTTAAGGTTAAAGCAACAATACTTTTTTGTTTGTGCTGGTTTACGACGGATTATTAATGAGCATAAAAAGACATATGGAACTTTTGAAAATTTCCCTGAAAAAGTAGCCTTACATATTAACGATACTCATCCGACATTACTAATACCAGAATTAATGCGCATTTTAATGGATGAAGAAAACTATACCTTTGAAAAGGCTTGGGAGATTACAACAAAAACTTGCGCATATACAAATCACACGATATTAGCGGAAGCTTTAGAAAAATGGCCTGTTCATTATTTTGCGCCATTATTACCAAGAATTTATCAAATCATCCAAGAAATTGATACTCGATTTAGAGAAGTTCTTATTGATAAATATGGTAAAGACGATCCAAGAGTAAATTCTTTAGCAATTATAAACAATAACCTTATTCATATGGCGCATTTATGCATTGTAGCTTCATTTAGTGTAAATGGTGTGGCGGAATTACATACGAAGATTCTAAAAGAAGTGGAAATGAAAGAGTTTAATCAATTGTTCCCAAATAAGTTTAATAATAAAACAAATGGTATTTCCCATCGCCGTTGGTTATATCATACTAACCCAGAATTAATGGAGTTTTTAAACAAATACATTGGTGAGGGTTGGGAAAATGATTTTAATCGTTTGAGTAAATTAAATGATTATGTTAAAGATGAAAAAGCAAAAAAAGATTTCTACTTAGTTAAACAAGCACGTAAACAAATCCTCGCAGATTATATTTTGAAAAAAGAAGGCATAAAAGTTGATGTCAACTCTATTTTTGATGTCCAAGTTAAACGACTTCATGAATATAAGCGGCAGTTGATGAATGCCTTACATATCATGCATTTATATAATACTTTAAAAGAGGATAAAGAATTCTACGATTCATTTTATCCCCAAACCTTTATTTTTGGTGCCAAAGCTGCGAGTAGTTACTATATGGCAAAAAAAATTATTAAATTAATTAATACGATTGCGGAAAAAGTTAATAATGATGAAAAAGTCAATAAGAAAATCAAAGTGGTCTTTGTAGAGAACTATAATGTTTCATATGCTGAGTTGATCATGAATGCCGCAAATATATCGGAGCAAATATCGACGGCATCAAAAGAAGCCTCAGGAACAGGAAACATGAAGTTAATGATGAATGGAGCCATTACACTCGGTACTTTAGATGGCGCCAACATTGAAATTGTCAATTTAGTTGGATCTGAAAATGCGATTATCTTTGGAATGACTGCTGAAGAAGTAACAACGCATTATAAGAATAAAGATTATAATCCAAGAGAAGTTTATGAGAATACACCCATCTTAAAGAGAGTTGTTGACCAATTAATCAACGGTTTCTTCACTAATGTTGATCAAAATGAATTTTTCGATATCTATGATAACTTGTTAAATCGTGGTGATTATTTCTTTGTATTAAAAGACTTTGAAGCATATACCAAAGCCCAAAGATACGCTAATCAGTTATATAAGAATCAAGATAAATGGTTAGAAATGGCTTTAATAAATATTGCGAATTCCGCCTTTTTCTCAAGTGATCGTACAATAACTCAATATGCTGAGGAAATTTGGAATCTTGAACACCTCCCTTTATAATTAGTAAGAATAAAAGAGGCCTTTGATATAATCCCCTTTTAGTAGATAGTACAAAGAGGAAA
>JAAZCR010000100.1 GCA_012513195.1 Bacilli bacterium
AATCACCTTTTTTCTGCCTTCGTCATCTAAATCAGGACGAACAACGAACATGATTTCATACTTACGCATTCTTACACCTCCTTCTGGACTAATGGCCCATTTTTCATGAGCAAGTAGGTTTTAGTGGGATTACCACATCACGATATTATAGCATTATTTCTAAATAAAGTAAACATATTTTACCTTAATTTAGATAATCTGAAACATCTATACTCTTCCGCTCTTTTAAGAGTTTATTATATTTAGGTTTCATCACTTTGATTGTTATATAGGCTAGAATTGATGCCAACGCAAAGAAGATAAGTGGAACCAAGAATTGATACCATATTACAAATATAATGCTTGCAACACTAATTATTAACACAAATAACGAGCGAAATGGCATTATTATCGCAAATATAAAAGCGTTCTTAATTTTCTTAAAAGTACTCAGATCAGGAAAATAGAGATTTAACATAAAAACATGAATGAAAGTGATTAAATATAGTAATACAAACATACATGATATCCAAAAACCTACAGTCATAAAGAAAGTCGAATTTTCTGTTAATAAATCAAAATACAATTTTACATCAAGGAATAGTATAACACCTTTTATTAAAAATATAATAAATAACTTTTGATTCTTCCAATAATCTTTCTTAAAAATAGTCCAAAATGATTTTAATATTGGCGCATCTTTATCTTGAATCATGCTGTTATGCATAACGAAAACTGCGTGCGTTGCTGGCATAAATGTAAAAATACCTAATCCAAACAAAGAAAACAGAAACCATAAAATATTGATCATGATAAAACGATAAATTTTATCAAAGATAGCGTATATTTTACTATTTATAAATTTTTCGAAATCCATACTGCTTCACCTTCTGTATTAATATTACCATTTTAGCACAAAAAAATAAATTAAACTAGTATTATAAAAGACAAAAAATAAAAGAGCTAACGCTCTTTTATTAATTAATAAATTGAATTTTAGTTAGATCACGGAGAACATCACGAAAAACTTGTTCGAATTCTTGGAAGTATACTTCTATCAATTTATAGTCCTTATCTAGTATGGCTTGTTCTAGTTTTAATGATACTTCATATAAAGGGAGCGAACCCAAGTTCTTAGAAATCCCCTTGCATGAATGTACCAAGCGACGTGCTTCCTCAAGATTATGAGGTAATAGTTTTTTAATTGTTTCGACTAGATCTTTTTGATTCTCCATAAATGTTCCAATAATCTTTTGATAAATACTCTCATAACCATTGATAAGACTTAAAGCCATTTCGACATCAATTACTTTTAAGTCTCTCGCGACAATCATACGTATACTCCCCCCCTCAATTAAGTAATTATAAACATATATATAGATATTTTCAATATATTTTTAGCTCATTAATTTGATTTTTATTGTCATAATTCTACATTTTGAATACTATCAGTAGCGGATTTTATCCATTTATATGTTAATCATGAGAGGGGTAATTGGGATAATACGGTTCAACATGCACACTAATAAAGGTTTCTTCCCCAAATTCTTGTCGGATTTTTTTCTCTAACTCCGTCGCAATATCATGAGCTGCTTCGACATTTAGGGTGCGTTCAACAAAGATATGAACATCGATTGACACATAATAGCCAATACGCCGTGTTTTAATATTATGGTAACCTTTTATCTCGGGTATACTATCTAATATCTTTTCTAAGCGTTCGATTTCTTCTTTTGTTAAAGATGAATCAATCAATTGACTATAACTAGAAAGAATGATTTCAATCGCAACCTTAAAGATGAATAAGCTGACTATACCTGCAGCGATTGGATCAAACACAGCGTATTTTTCCCCGAAAACAATGGCGATAGTTAAACCAATAAGAGCCGCTAATGATGCAAACACATCAGAACGATGTTCCCATGCGTTCGCAATTACTGCATCGCTATTTATCTTTTTACCTACATGAATGGTAAATCGGAAGGAAATCTCTTTTAGAATAATGGAGATAATGAGAATATATAAAACAAATTGGTGAGGTAATGTTATTACTTCATCCTTAAAGAAAAATCCGTAGATATTCCTAATACTATTAATAAATAGCGATACGCTCACAAAAATTAAAAAGATACCAACACTGACAGTGGCAATGGTTTCCACTTTACCATGTCCATAGTTATGATCCTCATCCGCGGGACGAGCTGTCACTTTAAAACCTATGAGGATGATAATGTCAGTGATAAAATCGGATAACGAATGCACAGCATCACTAATAAGTGCTGCACTCTTACCAAAGATGCCCGCAAGTAATTTCATGACTACCAAGATAAAATTAATAATCATACCATATATAGTTACTTTTACTGCTTCTTTTTCTCGTTTAACCATAAAGATTTCCTTTCATATAAAGTGTGATAAAGAGAGAGGTCACTCCTTCCTCTCTCTTACTATATTAAGAAAATATTTGATTAAAGGTATCTGATTTTCTGTCCGTTCTGGATGCCATTGAACAGATATGACATCTTTTCTTCCTTCAAGCTCTACCGCTTCGATTACACCATCAGATGTATAGGCGACAGTTTTTAATCCCTTCCCTAAATCTTTAATAGCTTGATGATGAAAACTATTAACATGCATTTTTCTACCAAAAAGAGAAGCTAAAATTGACCCATCTTCAAATGTTACTTCATGAAGTGTTTCATGATAAGGTATCCCAATTTTAGTTTGATCATGTAACAGTACATTATTACTATTAAATAAACTTAAATCTTGATACAAACTTCCACCTAATGCTACATTCAATACTTGATGCCCGCGACAAATCGCTAAGATTGGCATCTTTCTTTCTAAAGCTTTTAATATTAAGTTGATATGAAACTGATCTACCGTTTCATCTACATCCATAACTAGATCAGTCATTGGTTCATTATAAAACTTCGGATGAACATCGCCACCACCAGGAATTACTAAACCATCAATAGTATCCAATACTCTATTAATATACGCTTCATCATTAATTACAGGTATACCCAAAGGATATCCACCGCATTGATGAATAACCTTGTAGTATTTATCTGGTAAGCGCATATTAGGAATATTATTGATGTTATATTGTAATGTCGCAATACCGATTAACGTCACACATTTCCTCCTATGAACGGGATTTCAATACTTCTTGTAAATCAATTTCCTCGCCCGCTTTCACAATTAAGCGATTAGGAGCTGTAAAGCGGTTAGCCATTTCCTCATCAAATAACGTCCGTGGTTTCATATGAATGGGAATGCTTACTTTCGCATTAATTAGTTTGGCACATTCCGTCGCTTCTTCTGGTCCCATATTATAAATACCATCAATAGGAAGAAGTGCGAAGTCTAAATTCTTTTCTTTAAGTAGCGGCATTTCCGTGGTCATGGAAGTATCGCCTGCCGCATAAATCTTTATCCCGTCAACTTCAATGATATAACCTACGCATTGATTACGATCATGATTCTTATTGTATGCTGGTACTGCTTCGATCTTTATCCCCTTTAGCGCGAAACTTTGATACTTGCCCTCAATCAAACCATCATAGTTTTGAATAATAACACAATCATCTTTTTTCGCAACTAATTGAACTTGATTATGGTCCCCATGTTGATGGGTGACTATGATAATATCGGCAGGGATGTCATAACCTTCCCCTGCATAGGGATCAATGTAGATTACCGTATTATTTTCACTTATGATACGGAAACTACCATGCCCTTGAAATAATAACTTAGTCATATAATCCTCCTTTTTAGACTTAATAAATGGAATTACCCTTTAATTTCAATTGTATATCTAATACTATCAATGTCAATGATTTTAGTTAGATACCTTTCTTTTTAATTTGATTTTTTTAATAATAAATACTATAAATATACCACTTGTGACAATCAGGGATGTAAGGGATAGGTATAATGATGTAGTTAATCCTTTGGTCATATAAGTAAAACTAATATGATGGGTACCACTAGGAACCTTAATCGCCATCAAACCTAAATTAGCTAGATAAATTTCCGTTTCTTTACCATCAACAAATGCTTTAAACCCCTTAGAGTATGGTAAACTAATCACTAAATAACCATCATGAGGAGTAGTGATTTCTCCACTAAAGCCATTGTGGGTAAATGTCACATTTTTTAAGACATGTTGATTTAGTTCTGCGATTTTGGTAGTTACTTGCGTTACATCTAATAGGGCATAACTAATCCTTTTGACTTTCGCTTCTTTTGGTAAAGAAATTGTGACGTAAAGGTTAGTTTCATTTTCATAATAACCTAAATTGATTAATTGATTAGCATTATCTTTATAAGTGTTCTTACCTTTAGGCGAAATACTATCTTGTCTTAAAACATCCTTGGTTTCATAGGTAATTGTAACCATGTCATCTAAAGCTAAAATTTCCATTCCTTCTACATATACATAAACTTCTTGATTGGTGACTCTCGGAATTGTAAATTGATAACTACCATTTTTTATTGTCAGGTTTTCTGCCACAACATGATAATCATGTGAATCAATATTAACAATATCACCCTGTGATAAAACAACATAGTCAAGCAAGACTTCTTGTCTTGTAAGGTAGTCTAAATTTAAATAACTAGTTTCGTTCAATGTTTTATACATCATATAACCGAAATCAAGGTAGTTTTCATTTTCATAGATATAGACCTTTTCTAATTCACTAGTAATGTTACCTTGTAAAGCATTGAACCCCTTATCATTATATTTAGGCACCTCAACGGTTTTTACTAATTTAAAACCGTACGGAGGAAGACTTTTTTCACTTTCTCTAATGATAAGATATTTTACATGATTTAAGTTAAGAAGGATTGTCCTTCCTTCAAATCCATTATAACCAGTCGTGTTATTTAAATTAGTAACTTCTAAAGTATCAAGATACTTATTAACATAGCCATTTACCATCGAATTATATTGATAGGTTGCCTTAAATCCATAGACTAGATTATCGTTACTATATTTTAAGACATTACCTTCATAAACCTTATGTTCGACACGATAGAATTCATCATCATTAAATACCGCTTGATATAAATCTTTGTTAGGATAATATACTTCAAACCCATTTTTAGGTGTGGTATCAAACATATAATAACCCATAACCGCAAGAATAGTAATAATTATCAACATAAACATAACTTTTTTATATTTATATGTTTCAAAAATACTCTGTATAAATGTTGGCATATTAATTAAACTTGTTTTTCTAATTAATAATACAGAGACTCCAATTAATACTAGTAAAAGAATGATTAAGAAGATTCTTATAATGAGAGATATTTTAAAAGTAATGATTATCTGAAGTAGGATGAGTATTAATAATAAACCAATAATACTTAAGAATAACTCATACCCTTTCTGATAATCTTTTTCTGCTAGTTTTACTTGTCCATCAATTATAAATCCAAAGATTAATGATACTGGTACCATTATCATAAAGTACCAGCGGTTATTAACATATGTACAACCATTAATTAAGAAAGCAAACAATGAAATAAACTGTAGGATGAAAAAACTGATAAAACTAAGGCGTAAATAGCGATGCGGATGCTCTTTTTCCTTATGAAAAACATAAATGAAACAACCTAGTAAAAGGACTAAATTACCTATACCAATAGAGTATTTGGCCCCAATAACGGGAATTAAATTAGATAATATAATAGTAATAAGTTCTTTTATAGTATATAACACCAACCCTTTAGGAGTTGTTCTACTTACTTCCATTAAAGCTAATAAATTAGGAAAGACAACAAAACTACCTAGCAATACTCCTAATAAGGCATAAATTATGATCGATATTAAGTTAATAAATTGTTTAACTTTTAACTCATCCCATAATCTAATAATGATATATACCGTAAAGCCAAAGGAAGTATAGACAAAGAAGTAAAATTGACTAATAACACTTAAAAACACCGCCAAAATAAACAGAAAAAGGCTTTTTTTCTTGATGATTAGTTCACCACCAATTATTAATAAAGGAAGATATAAGGGACCATTAACAAAAAATGGGTGGCGAAAAGCAGAATATAAGACAGGATAAGAAAATGCATAAACTAAACCAGTCATTAATAAAGAACTGTTTTTACTTATTCCTAATTGCTTAGCGAGAATAATCATAAAGAGACCACATAAATAAACACGCGTGGCACTAATTAGAGTGTAACTTAGACCAATTTCGGAAAGTGGTAAAATTAAGGCAATGATATTTAAAGGATCCCATAAACCGTAGAATCCATAGGTAATGAAAAAATCCGCTCCTAAACCTATATCAAAGCGATAAATTTGGAAAGCTTCACCATGAAAGAAAAAGCCTTTTAGTTGTTTAATAAAATCATACATAAAAACGATGTGCTGTTTAAACCCATCGTAATAAAGGGCAGGTTCACTAAAATAACCTTGCAAAGAAAAATGACTATCTTTTAGTTCAAATGGTAAGAGACTAAAAGTATAGAGTAATAAAAAAAGTAAGGTGTAACTAAGGTAAAGATGTTTATTAATAAATGCGGAAATTTTTGTTTTCATATAACCACCTAATTTTTACTTTCAGGAAACCACCCGAAATCCAATCTAACGTGTTTTCTCTTAATATCTTCATTATGATAGGAACAGGTATCTAAGCCAATTAAGGTAAATCCCTGACTTAAATAGAAGTCAATCGCATTGGTATTGCTTGATTGAGTCTCTAAGACCAGAGCGCGATAGTTTTCTTCAATGGTGCGCGCTTTGGCAACTTCTATTAAAGCCTTACCATATCCTTTTCTGCGATATTCTTCCTTCACCCATAATTCCGTAATCCTTAGTCTATTTGTCCATGTTTCTACAGTTGTTTCTATGGCGCCAATAAGTTCGTCGTTTATAATTATCCCATATGCTTTCGCGTCATCAAGATAATCTAAATATAAACGATCAGGATAATTCATTGTTTCTGGATGATAATGAAATGGATAATCTAAGGGTTTCTTTTCAATTTGGAAAAGAAACCCTTTCTCTAATTTAGTCACAGTAACATCATAGTATTCAGAGGAGACATAACTTATAGGAAGTATGTATCCTTGATATTTATCCCTTGGTAGAAAAGTAATCTCTGGTTTCATTTTTATCCTTCCAATTAATTATTATAGAAATTGTGGTGTTACTTTATCTTTTTTACCTAAATCAAGCAAACTCATTTCTTTGGCCAGTTGGGCTGCAACTTTCGCATTATTGAATACTAATTGAATATTAGCTTCTAAACTCTTGCCACCAGTAATATCTTTAATTTTAGCAAGTAAAAATGGCGTAATTTCTTTGCCTTGAATTCCTAAACCTTCTGCTTCTTTTACTGCCCTTTCAATCGCTTTATTTATTACTTCATGATCCATCGAATATGCTTCAGGGATAGGATTAGCCACAACCACCCCACCAGTTAATCCTAGATCCCATTTAACACTGATGATACGAGCTAGTTCTATTACATCATCGACTCGATATTCAAGTTTAAACCCACTTTTACGAGTATAGAAAGCAGGTAACTCATCAGTGCCAAATCCAATTACAGGAACTCCAAATGTTTCTAGATATTCAAGTGTTAAACCTAAATCAAGAATGCTTTTTGCGCCTGCACAAACAACCGCAACGCTAGTATGAGCAAGTTCTTGTAGGTCAGCTGAAATATCAAACGTTTCTTGGGCACCACGATGGACACCACCAATTCCTCCCGTCGCAAACACCTTGATACCTGCCATGTGCGCAAAGATCATCGTCGTCGCTACGGTGGTTGCCCCATCTAACTTCTTTGCGATGATGATAGGTATATCCCTTCTACTTGTCTTAATGACATTTTGGGCTTTACCAAGATACTCAATTTCTTCCTTTGTAAGCCCTACTTTAATTCTACCGTTTAATATCGCAATGGTCGCAGGTACTGCGCCATTTTTCCTTACGATTTCTTCTACTTTTAGAGCTGTTTCGACATTTTGAGGATATGGCATACCATGGGAGATAATCGTCGATTCTAAAGCGACGACTGCTTGATTATTATCTAATGCCTGTTTAACTTCAGGATTAATATCTAAATAGTCTTTATACATTTTCCATCCTCCATTTCTTGTAATATTTTTTTAATGTTACTAACACTCATAGAGGTACTCACTGTGTATTCACTCATAAGTGTTAAATAACTTGCCCCTTGGGCAAATCTTAAGGTTTCCTCAATACTAAATTTATTAATATAAGCATACACTAAAGCTGCTAAATAAGCATCTCCTGCTCCTGAAGCATTTGTAATCTTCATTTCTTTCGGTTGGTAATAAGTTTGATAGTCTTTATCACCGTAATAAACACCTTCTCTACCCAAAGTTATAAATACTCTTTTCACACCTTGATTGGTAAAATAAGTTGTTACTTTTGGTAAGTCCAAGATATTATCAATCTTAATATCAGATAATACTTCTGCTTCATATCGATTGGGTTTAATGGTGTGAAAATACGGAAGGAGATGTTTTATTTTTAAAGCTTTCACAGTGGAAACAGGATCTAAAAAGAATGTGGTACCTGTACAAGTTTTCACCACAAACTCTATTACATCGATAGGTATATTAGTATCGATTACACATACATGGGAGTTATTTATAATATCTACTTTATCTTTTATAAAATCAATGGTCACCTTATTATAAATCTCCATATCATTTATCGCATTTACCATCTCTCCCTCTTTATCTAGTAAAGCTAGATAAATGGAGTTATTACTATCAGAAAAAGTGAACGAGGTACTTATATCAATGCCTTTATTGTTTAAATCCGTTTTAAGAATCTTACCAAAATAATCGTCCCCAAAAGCAGTAATTAATTTGGTGGATATTCCTAGTTTTACAAGATTTTCCGCAATATTGCGTCCGACCCCACCAAAACTAATTTTAACTCTACCAGGATTAGAATCATATTCATTTAAATTATCATAAGGTTTTCCTACAATGTCGATATTTGCGCCACCTAATATCGTGACATATTTTTCCATATTCCTCACCACTATAAATAGTATAACCTACAGATAGTTAATTTCCTATAGGCAAAATAAAAAAGAAGTCATAAGACTTCTTTTTTAGAGTAGGTTTTCTAAATAATCATGGTACATTTTTCGGATTTTAGTCATTAATTCTGCAATTTGAATTTGAAGTTCACTAACACGTGCGTAGTCTCTGTAATCGATTGCTTGGCTTAGTTCACCGAACAAACTCTTTTCTTTAAGGCTATCCTTCATGAGTTTAAGTCTTAATTCAGTAATTTCTTCCCAACGTTTTAAATCAAGGTCGTTTAGACCTACTTCATCTTTCTTTTGGAAACTTCTTAGTTCATTGCGGTAATCGACTAAAATCCGATTGCGTAATTCATAACTCCAATAGTGGATTACACCTTGAATGAAGGAATTAATTATTTTGTCGGTGAACACGTCGTTTTCGAGGAGGATATTTAATTTATCTGGATAAGTACTAAAACTCAGGACATTTTCATAAACGGTTCTTGGTGGCATACCGAAGAGTTTATTACGTTCTTCGGCAGTATAATCTTCAAAGACATCTTCTTCACTACGATAAACGCGATTCTTATCTAAATATGGTGTTTCTTCACCATATTCTTTAGATAATTCACGTTCTAATTCTGGTGAAGTCCTTTTGTTTTCTACTACATATCTAATTCCATCAAGCATCGCTTGGTAACAAGCAGATAAATATAGATAGGTATTAGATAGAGGATTAGGTGCTCTTAGTTCAAAGCGTGTTGCCTTAGGTTTATTTACTTCTCTAACTAAACCAATTAAAACAGAACGGTTACGGCTAGGTTCTTCTTTAGTTTTACCTAATGCGGTAACGATACATACTGGTGCTTCAAAACCAGGTTTTAAACGATTAAAGGCATCTGTTGTCGAAGAAACAAAAGGATTAATGATTTCATAATTCTTCAAAATTCCCATTAATGCGCCATAACCAATGGGAGAGAGATATTCTCCTTCTTTGGTAAAGAGGTTAATAACTTCACCATTCTTAAGTCTAACCGCAATACCGATATGGGTATGTTTACCGCTACCAGCTACACCTTCAACAACCTTAGCTTTAAAGGATACTTCTAGTCCGTGTTGTTGGAAAACATCATCAACTAAATCGCGAACAATAAAGTCGCTATCAGCAGCTAACATGCTTTCGTTGTACTTCCAGTCGATTTCGATTTGTTCCATGACATGATCGAAATGACCATTATGGTTAAGCTTAGGGATAACCCCTCCAACCTCTTTATGACCCATTTCGGGATGGAGTCCATAATTTTCCATTAAAGTTAAGGTCTTTTCTAAGGCAGTACGTACAACACCGCGGGTCTTTTTCCAATATTGTTCCTTGAGGATTTGCGATGTGCTTAATTTATCGATATCAGCTTGTTCCTCAGGGGTTTTTACCCAAAATTCTAATTCCGTTGCGGTTGTCAGTAAGATGTCATCAATTTCTTCGACACTACTTATACCATATTCAGATAAATCTACTTTGCTTAGTAAGTTATATAATTGTTTTTTGAAGTTTTCTTTAGCGCGTTTTAGAATCGACCGTGAACAGATTTCTTGCCCATTATGTACTAGGTAACTTGGAATCTTGAGGGTACCAACAGGTAAGTTAGTTTCCTCGTCGATATTATCTTCGTTATAATCCACATACCAGGTAACCTCAAGGTCCGGAATAATATCTACTTTTGCGTTATCTAACGTCGCAATACCGTCTAACACGACACTTGACCCATCAGTCTGGATGCCCTGGCTTAGGAAACCTTCTAAATCGTCTAAGAAGAAGTTGACAGGAATCTTTTCATCAGTAACATTTCCACGTAAGTCGATTCCTAATAGCGAAACGAATTTAATTTGGGGATTTTCGGATAAAAGTTTTTTGATGGTGTCTACACCATGATCTTTACTTTCGATGAAATATAAACGTTCTTTTGTCATATTTTCCCTCACTTTTGATTCCAAATTTTTTAGGGGCATCTACAAAAAATATATGTAAATATTATAGAAATGGTGTTTTTTACTGTCAAGAATTTTTTACATAAAAGCGTTTTACTAGTTTAAAAAGCCACAATAGGTTATGACTATTGTGGCTATGACAAATTATCGACTTTTCTTGGTTCTCAGAATTATTTTTTGTAATCTATTTTAATTTCAATAATATCATAGTTGTATCTGTGTTAATGGATTTTAAATCATACAAATATTTATGAATATGCATTAAATTATTAATCTTCTAATGTACTCTTCGATATATGCTTAAATGATTTTTTGTAAGAAATCTTCGGGAATATTAACCAATTACATGTACCTACTAATTCTCATCATAACTTTTGGCGATAAGTTCTTTAGCCTTTTCAAAATCTTCTTTACTGTTTATCCTAATTTCTAAGTTTCCTGTACCGAAATGACCGATATTAGTCACGTCTCTTGTAAAACATTCTTTTAATGTTACTTCATTAGGATTTATATTTAAGTATATAAGAATCGATTTGCTTTTGGGATATATTTCCACACAAGCGAAATTTCTGATTTTCTTAAAAGCAATGTAGTGTTTTAGAATCTTTTCCTGAATGTCATCTCCAAGATTTAATATAAAGTCCCTAATTGAATAATATAAATCCTTTAATTCTTTATCTGCTTGTTTCAGATTCTCCGTTACTGTTTTATTTGCATTACTAGTTTTACTAGCACCATCATCTGAAACTGTTGTTACTTGTGATGCTGTAGTAGCATTTACCAGTTCAAATAGAATCAAATCATCTCCATATTTTTTATACCTGATAAGTTCTATATTCCTATTAATCTGCTTAACAGCATATTCATCAAACTTCGTAAAATCACCAGCAATACACAATAGTCTAGGCATGGGCCATTCAATCTTATCAGCAACATCCTTACCGATTTTCTCCATTACTAGAAGTTTAAACTCTGCTTTATGGTCCATTAACCAGTCAAGATAATACAATCCTTGGTTTATGACATTTTCATTTAATGCTCGCTTGTATTCCAATATCACAGGGCAATAGTTCTCATCAATTCCTAAAGAATCAATTCGCCCCCATGATTTTTACCTGTAGGATATTCAGAAGCTAAAAATTTAATTCCGAAGAATGTTTCCATATTGTTTTCAATTAATGTTTGAAGCGATTTCTCGATGGCTACTGAAGTACCGATAATTTCTTTCACTCCATTAGCGATTTTAAAAAGTTTCAAATCACCCATATAAATAACATCCTTTCAATTCTTAACATTTTAATCTCTAATATCAATTACCTCTCTACCTAGTTCTATCTAATATAAGAGCTTGATATTAATTATAAAATTATTTAATTAGCTATTCGATGTTACTGTTAATTTAAGTATTGTATTAACAAAACTGCATTATGATTAATTATTATATCAATCTATATGGTTTTATTCTGATATGATCCCCTTAAAGTAGACAGTACAAAAAAATAAACTGTACTATCTACAGAAAGGGGATCTTTTCATTTGGGAAGAAAAGCTAAGTTAAGTAAAGAAATGAAGTTAAGAATAGTTCAAGAATATATAGA
>JAAZCR010000101.1 GCA_012513195.1 Bacilli bacterium
AATACATATACTATCGTTTATGGGTGAAAATGATGAATATCTTTTTAATTGGAATGATGTTGTCGGGAAAAACAACAATAGGTAGATTATTATCTGAAAAGTTAAACTATCGTTTCTTCGATACCGATATATTAATTGAAGAACAAATGGGAATGAAAATAGCTGAATATTTTAATAAGTATGGTGAAGAAACCTTTCGCCAAGTAGAGACAAAAGTCTTAACATCTTTAGATTTAACCGAGAATACGGTAATTGCGACAGGTGGCGGAATAATTTTAAACCCTCACAATCTCATATACATGAAGAATAATGGGATTCTCGTATATTTAGAAGTAGATGAGAATACAATCTTAAAGCGTGTTAACGATGATGAGATTTCACTACGTCCAATATTAAGAAGTGATAATCTTCGTGAGAAAATACAACAATTATTAAAAAAGCGTTTGCCCCTTTATGAAAACAGTAAAGATATCAAAATAAATTGTGTTAACAAATCACCTGATCAAATCGTCACTGAAATAATCACAATGATTGAAAATAAAAAACTATAAACTTTCTTGTGGAAGGTTTATAGTTTTTTTAAATATGCAATACTATTTTAAAGGATAATTCCAATTTTTTAAACCACCTTTTAATTCATAGATTTCGTTATAACCTCTAGTATATAAAAAGATGGCGGCTCGTTTTGAACGTTTACCCGTTGAACAATAGAGGAAAATGGGTTGGTCCTTTCTTAATGTGTGTTGATTACGAACAATCATATCCAGTGGGATATTACGTGCACCCACAATATGACCACTTTGAAACTCTTTACGTGAACGAACATCAACTAATTGACCTTTTCGCATATTATTGCGAAAGTTTTCTGCATCAAGTTTAACACTTGCTTTTCGAATTTGAATTAATGAGAGAATAATGGAAAACAACAAGAATGATGCGATGAATATTAACACATAGTGGTACCATTGCATAGTTCTAAACCCCCTTTCGTCAAAATTATATCACATAATATTACTATTTTTTAACATTTTGTTTAAATTATTGAAACAACTTGAAAATGATATATATATTCTTTATAATTAAATGTAACATTATACTATTTTTATTATTAAATAAGGGGTTAAGGAGTTTCGTACGATGAGTGAACTCTATGATGACGAGATGATCTATGAACCTTTAATGGCTTATAAAAATGTTTTAAAGGATTTACATCACAAAAATGCGGAAGAATATTTTGAAGAGTTAGTAAAAAAAGCCAATATTGATGTCGAAGCTAATCGCGAAACATGTAAGAAAATAAGACAATTAACTGCTACAAAAGATCATCTTGTAAGTACTATAAATAAAAACAATTTATATAAAGCGTTACTAATAATAGGAATTATTCTCGTTATTATTTTGGAGTATGCAGCGTTTAGCTATTACTCAGCTGTTATTCCCGCAGCATTACTTTGGAGTTCCATACCTGTAGGTATCGGATTAATCATCTTATTTATCATCTTAATAAGAAAAATTAGCGCCAAAGTAAAAGTATTACGCGAAGAGAAGTTAACGATTGACAGTCAACTAAACGCATTAACCCAAGAAGCATGGAATCAACTACAACCGCTCAATGCATTATTTAAAGATGGAATGCGGGAAGAAATCTTTCAAAAAACCTTACCATTAATAAAAATGGATAAAATGTTTGATACCAAGCGTTTTGAGTACTTAGTACATAAATTCGGGTTTAATGCGAAAAAAGATGTAAATCGCAGCACTTTATTCGTTCAATCGGGCGAAATCAATGGCAATCCCTTCCTAATCTGTAAAGATTTGGTTCATTATATGGGCACAAAGGTATACACTGGTTCAATTACCATAACTTGGACGGAAACTCATTATGAGAATGGGAAAAGAGTTACTAGAACTCATTCGCAAGTGCTAACAGCTTCCGTAACAAAACCTTGTCCATATTATTATGAACTAGTATATTTGGTATATGGTAATGAAGCTGCACCAGATCTAGTTTTCAGTCGCGATGATTCCGATGCTGAGAAAATGTCTGAAAAGCAAATTCAACGCAAAGTGAATCGCGATATTAAGAAACTACAAAAACTAGCAGAGAAGGGTACTGCGAAAGGTAGTAACTTTACTGTCATGGCTAACAGTGAGTTTGAAGTATTATTTGGGGCTCATAATCGTAATAATGAAGTGCAATTCCGGCTTCTATTTACTCCTTTAGCACAGAAACAATTGTTACAGCTGATGAAAGATAAAGAAATTGGGTTTGGTGATGATTTCGATTTTGATAAAGATAAGATGATCAATGTTATTTATCCAGAACATCTTGAAGATTTCCCATTAAATATTAAACCCAGTTACTTTTATGGATATGATTTCGATGAAGTAAAGAATAAGTTTATCCAATACAATGATAACTATTTTAGAAACATCTATTTTGCCTTCGCACCAATCCTTGCGATTCCTTTATATGTGCAACAAAAACCGCATGAATACATTTATAAAGGTTTATATGATGGTTACGTGAGTTTTTATCAACATGAGTATATTGCGAACTTAATGAACCAAACAGCTTTTATACATCCGTTATCACGAACTAGAAACATACTAAAAACGAGATTAGTTGAAAGTAAAGATAATTATGACCGTGTAGTGGTAACTTCATACGGTTATCGCACGGAAGAGCGTGTAGATTATGTTACTAAAATGGGTGGGGATGGTAGACTCCACTCCATACCCGTTCGTTGGACTGAATATATTCCTGTCAGTCAAGATACAGTGGTAGATATTCATATCGTTGATGAGGATAAGGAAGAAAATAGAGAACATCCCATCAGCGCACGAATTCGTCAATTAGTTGAGGAGTTAAGAAATAAGAAAGCTATAGATGAAAAAGACGTATTCATCTATGGGCAATTCTTAGCTTATATAAATCGATTGTCAAAAAAATAAAATGGAGGGATACAAATGGCAAATCAATTAGATGAATTAACTGGTCCAGTTAAACCTGATGGTCGTGATATCAATGTCATCCACAAACAAATTCCTGTAAAAGTTGGTGTTGGATCTTTAATATTTGAAATAGTTTTATGGGTTTTAGGCATTATTCCTGGTCTAATCTTCTTAATCATGAAAATTAAGGCAAAGAACTATTTCCAACAACTTGAACAAAAGATTCAACATAACGCTTCCCAAATCGATAATTACCTTGAACAACGTGTTCAAATCCTTCAAAATGTCGTTGGGATTGTCGAAAAAGCGATTGAACTCGATAAAGATGTTATGAAATCCGTGGCTCAATTCCGCGGGGGTGTGCATTTAACAGAAGAAAATCGTAGTGAAGTAGCAACTGAACTCGATACTACGATGCGGAGAATCAATGTGGCGTTTGAAGCTTATCCAGAGTTAAAAGCGCACAGAGCTTTAGCTGATGCGATGCAACAAAATAGTTACTTACAAAGAGAAATTACTGCTGCCCGTGAAGTATACAATGATACTGTACTTCAATGGAATCAAGACATCTTTAAGTGGCCAACGAAGATGATTGTGGCTGCACGTAGTGGCTATACAACAAGAATCCCATTCAGTGTAAGTCAAGAAGTTAAAGAACAAGCAAGACAAAAATTCTTCTAAATAACATGAAAGTGGTATCGTAAGATATCACTTTTTTGATTTGTTTTTATGATATAATGTAAGTAAAAAACATTTCTATGGTTTGGAGGACAAGATGAAGATACGAATAATCAACGGTCCTAACTTAAATATGTTAGGTTTTCGCAATCAAGATATTTATGGGAATAGAACTTTAAAAGATTTAGAAGAATTAATAAAAAGCTATTGTTTAGAAAATAATATTGAATGTGACTTTATGCAAAGCAATCATGAAGGTGTATTAATTGATGCTATTCATGAGTCCTTTTTTCATAATTATGATGGTATCGTCATTAATCCAGGCGCTTTAGGTCATTATTCTTTTGCCTTAAGAGATGCTTTAGAAATATTATCCTGTCCGAAAATAGAAGTGCATATATCAAATATTTATGAACGTGAAACTTTTCGAAAAATTAGTGTTATTAGTGAGGTTTGTGATGGAACTATATGTGGGAAAGGGTTCGAAGGATATATTGAAGCAATAAAATTAATCAGTAAAATAAGGAAATAATAGACAAATTTAGCATTTTTTTATATAATATTGAATGTTAAAACTGTCTTTAGGAGGTTAAATAATGATTTCTGTTTCTGATGTACGTAATGGAATGACAGTTGAATACGAAAATAATATTTATCAAGTATTGGAATTCCAACATGTAAAGAGTGCACGTAGTGCCGCTTTTGTGCGTTTAAAACTACGTAATATTCGCAACGGTAGTATTGCCGATATCACGCTCAGTCCAACTGATAAATTACGTCCCGCTCGCATTGATAAAATAACGATGCAATATCTCTATAGTACAGGCGATTTCTATGTTTTCATGAATAATGATACTTATGAACAAATCGAAATTGCTGCTAGCAACTTAGAAAATGACGCTAAGTTCATATATGAAGGTTTACAAGTTACCATGATTATGTATAATGGCGAAATCATTGGTATTGAGTTACCTGAAAAAATTACGATGCGAGTTGTCGAATGTGAACCAGCAGTTAAAGGCGATACCGCAACCAATGCGACTAAACAAGCTGTTACTGAAACTGGATTAAAGGTTCAAGTTCCATTATTCATTGAACAAGATGATGTGATTATCGTAAGTTATCCAGATGGTAAATACGTATCACGGGCAAAATAGAAAGTATCAGATTACTGATACTTTTTATTTTTATATAACTTTACCTTGTAAAAATAGTATTTTTTTACAAGAACCCTCATATTTTTAATTAGAGTGATTACAAGGAGGTTAAATATGAAACCACAAGGTAAAGTTACGATTTTCATGATTGTGATGATCGTGATGTTGTCGATTTATTATTTTGCACTGCCGGATAATACCAATAAACAACAAACAACTACAACCAAACAACAACAAGTGGTTAATAAGAGTGAAGAATACGAGCAACTCAGAAAACAATTGAATGAAGATCGTCAAGCAATGATTGTATCCTTGCAAGGGGTTATTTCATCACCAACCGCTAGTATTGAACAAAAGAACTCCGCTTTTGAAGCTATGCAAAAGATTTATCTCTTAGCGCAAAAAGAAAACCTCGTGGAAACCCAAATCATCAACATGGGTTATGATGATGCGTTTGTCAGTGCAACAGAAACCCAGGTTAATGTGTCTGTTTATACCGATAAACTATCATTAGAAGAGGTTAATAACATCATTAAATTGGTAAAATCTGAGTTTGGTCCGACGGTGCAAGTAATCGTAAAATACACGATAAATGATGTAAATTAAATAAATATTAATTCCTTTTCTTGCATTAACTCCGCCTGATGATATATAATAATATTAACTGCAGGAGGGATACCATGGAAGTAAAGTATATTCAATTAAACATCAATGATCAGCAATTATACGGAACAATTAACGTTAACACCAAAGTACTTGAAGTTATTGCACAAAATGCGGCAGTTGAGGTTGAAGGGGTAGCGAAAATCCATGAAAAACTACCAAAAGTAGTAACGGAAGCATTTAACCGCAATCATCGTGGCGGAGTTAATGTGGAAATAGTGAAAAATGGCATTGTGATTGATATATATCTTGATGTTAAATATGGTGAATCCATCCATAAAGTAGCTAAGAAAGTCCAAGAAAATGTTAAACAAGCTATCTTCAATATGACAACCTTAGATGTATCAAGAATATATGTCCATGTAGTGAATATTAATTTCTAAACCACTTATTATAGTGGTTTTTTATTTTAATATGTTGTGTTATAATATTAATGAATTTTTTAAGGTAAAGGTGAAACTATGAAACGAAAAACTGAACGTGAAATCATTGTTTTAGCACTATATAGTATAGAAATGTCTGGAAATGCACTGGAAGAAACTGTCACTTACATTATGAAACAAATGAAGATTAAAGAAGACCCAACTGAATATATTTTTGAGAGTATTCGTGGGGTATTAGATAACGTCGATAAGATTGATGAGGTTATCTCGCAAAACTTAGAAAACTATAAGATTAATCGTTTAAACTATGTTGATTTAGCCATTATTCGTTTTGCGACTTATGAAC
>JAAZCR010000102.1 GCA_012513195.1 Bacilli bacterium
ATCAATGAGTAATGGAACACCAATGATACCGATGGCACTACCAACCATCGTCATTACTCTGGTAAAGGAGATGATGTCGTTCTTTTCTTGCACATCATCGGTAAGAGCTGCTGATAAACCCCAATAGGGAATGTCACAAGCAGTATAAGCCATATCCCATAAGATATAAGTAGTGATGATATAGGCAATTTTTAATCCATAATCGAATTCTGGGGCAGTGAATAGTAATATCGTTAATACCGCTATCGGTAAAGGTGTGAATAAGAGGTAGGGTCGCATTTTTCCCCATTTGGTGCGGGTATTATCTACAATATAACCCATGATAAAATCATTAAACGCATCCCAGATTTTAGCAACAGCCATAATAAGCCCTACAGTTACAGGTTTAATCTTGGCAATCTCCGTATAAAAGAAGAACAATTGCGTTGAAAATAAAGCATATAATATGTTTTGACCTAAACCTGCTACCGCATAGGACACTTTTTCTGTTCTACTTACCTTGTAACTCATAACTTCACTCCATTACTTTTTATTTTCGATTTCTCTTTAAAATTCTTTTTAATCCCTTAAAGTACTTACCATTTATCATAAATAATAAACATTCGGCTAATTCTTCTGTAAACATACCTTTTCCATGACTAAATAGACCACGATAAGGCATATCTAGGAAAGAATTAAGCATCATTAAGCGGGTGGTTTTATCTTTACTAGATTTCGCTATTTCTCGCTTCGCAAATAAGTATAATAGTTTACCTATGAAAGTAGTTCGTACTTCTCTCATGGTTGAATTGTAGTGATACGGTCGTTTGGCTACGCGATTTAGAGGTGTTAGTTCGCGGTTAACTAGTTCCTTAAAATCATCGATAGTAAATCCTTTGGTTAAATCATAATATGAAGGTAAAGCTTCTCTTTCATATGGTGAAGGGATATCTTGATTAATGGTAACTTTTATGGTGGTTGTTAAATGGATATCTTTGGATGATGAACCAACACAGATCTCATAATCACCATATTCAGGTATCCACGTTTTCTTGTTTACATTATAATAACTAAAAGCTTTTTTATCTAAGATAATCTTTACTTCCTTTTCTTCACCTACATCTAAAGCTACCTTCTCAAATCCTTTTAATTCTTTTACTGGTCGGAACACTTTCGGATTTAATGGTTTTACATATACTTGACATACTTCTTTACCAAACATCGTACCCGTATTTTTTATCCTAAAACTTACTTCAATTTGGTCATCTTCATGATCAAAGATGTCTTTATTAACTTGTAAGTCATTATAACTAAATGAAGTGTAACTTAACCCATAACCAAAGGGGAATAATACTTCTTTATTAGCTTTTTCATAATAACGATAGCCCACATAAATGCTTTCCACATAGTATACCGCATTATTACCACCCGGGAAATACGGATAACACGGGGTATCTTCGAGTTTTAAAGGATAGGTTTCTGCGAGTTTACCACTGGGATTAACCCGTCCAAATAGAATATCAATGATTGATAATGCCCCAGCTTCACCACTCAAGTAGGCATTTAATAAACCGTTAACTTTATCTATCCAAGGCATTTCGACTGGAGCACCACCAAAGAGTACGACAACCACATTAGGATTTACAGATGCGACTTCTTCAACTAATTTATCATGCACTCTTGGAAGTTTTAAAGTAGTGCGATCATATCCTTCAGATTCATACTCATCAGTTAAACCGATAAAGATAATCGGTACATCCACTTGTTTCGCTACCTCGATAGCTTCGAGGATTAAACTTTCATCATTATTATCTATGTAATATCCATCCGCATATTTAAAACTTATGCCTTGCTTAACTAAACAGTCATAAACATTTTCTAACTTAATAGGATTAATCCTAGAACTACCGCTACCTTGATAACGCGGTATTTTCGCTAATTTTCCAATAATTCCGATGGATTGATTCTTTAATGGTAATACTCCTTCATTTTTGAGAAGAACCATGGAATTATCGCTAACTTCTTTCGCTAGAAGATGATGGTCG
>JAAZCR010000103.1 GCA_012513195.1 Bacilli bacterium
ATGTGATAGTAACGCTTGCTTCTTATCAAAATTAGGATCAGCGATTATTTGCTTAATCGTTTGTAAGTCAAAACCTAATTCTTTGAAGAATAATATATGTTGAAGTAATTCTACCTCGTCTTTCCCATAAATACGATAACCTGAACTGGAAATCCGTTTTGGTTTAAGTAATCCGATTTCATCATAATAACGCAATGTTCTTGTACTTATACCAGCTAATTTACTTAACTTATTTATTGAATATTCCATCGTATCAACTCCTCGTTATTATCTTACAGGTTGACGTAACGTTAATGTCAATACCGAAAGATTATTTATATAAATTATTCTTTAATAGTAAAACCATGTTGTTCAAAAGTATGTTTAATATGTTCAAGAGAAATATTCTTAATTTTAGCACCTTTTGGAATAGTCATGAATCTACCAACGGTATTAAGCATAACTGGATTTGTTATATCTTTAAAACCTAATTCTTTCATAATTTCACTAATTTCTGGATACTCAGTTACTAAATCCTTAACACATTTGGATAAATCTAATATTTTTTCCATCTTATCACCTTCCTTGTTTATTATTTTATAAGAATGATAAATAAATGTAAAAAGATACGATAAAATATACCAAACTAGAAAAAAACGTTAAGGTAGTTTATAATAATCATGAAAATACTATATAGATAGGATGATGTTATGAAAATTAAATATCTCGGTACAGGAGCAGCTGAAGGAATTCCAGCCATTTTTTGTGAGTGTGATATATGTGAAGAAGCGAAAAGATTAGGTGGAAAAAACATCCGTACCCGTTCACAAGCATTAATTGATGGTAAAATCCTTATCGACTTTCCTCCAGACAGTTTTTATCACATGATAGAGCACCAAGTTAATCTGAGTAATATACAGTATTTATTAATTACTCATGAACATAGTGATCACCTCTACTTAGGTGATTTAGAAATGCGTAAGAAACCTTTTGCGCATTTTAAAACTTACGAAAAGCCATTAACGGTGTTCGCCCATGGTGAAAGTTATCGCATAATAAAAGAATATGTCGAAAAACATAAACTTGCGGAAACACGAAGAGTACTTGTACAAGAAATACAGCCTAATATTTGGTTTAATATTGAAGATTATGAAATAATGCCTTTACGTGCCAATCATCCATCAGCTAAAACACCAGTAATGTACCTTATTAAGCATAAAGATAAAGTTATGCTTTACGCTCATGATACAAGTTACTTTCTTGATGAAAGTTTTTCCATTTTAACAGACAATAACATAGTCCTTGACTTAATTTCGCTAGATTGTACTAGTGCTCTATTGAAGAATTATCGAGGTACACATATGTCATTAGATGTAAATCTTGCACTATTAGAACATTTAAGAGAATTACGAATAATTACTGATAAAACCACAGTTGTCGTCAATCATTTTTCACATAATGGTTTAGCAAACTATGACACTCTAGTTGAAGTTACCAAACCATATGGTATCATCGTTTCCTATGATGGGTTAGAGGTAGCGTTCTAAAATATTTCATTTGCATATCACCTAGTAATTCTGTATAATATTAATGTTGTCTAACTAAATTGAGGTGATAATATGACAGAAAAAGACTACAGTAAATACTTCCAAACACCAAATTTAAACCTCGCCCGTAGACGTACTAGAGAAGGTGCACAAAAAATAGATTTTGTCATGCCAGCGAATTTAGGCAAAATTGGTCGTAATAAGAAGTTTTATATAGATACCTATGGATGTCAAATGAATGTCCATGATTCAGAAGTAATTGCGGGAATTTTAAGTGAACTTGGATATACTCCAACAGAAAACGAAAATGATGCTGATGTAATCATTTTAAATACGTGTGCGATTCGAGAAAATGCGGAAAACCGTGTTTTCGGGGAATTAGGTAGACTAAAGGCTCTTAAACTCCAAAATCCTGATTTGATTCTTGGTGTATGTGGATGTATGAGTCAAGAAGAAAAAGTAGTTAATACCCTTCTTCAAAAGTACCAACACGTAGATATTATTTTTGGTACTCATAATATTCATCGTTTGCCAGAATATTTACGGGATGCGTATTATAACAAGGAACGGGTTGTAGAAGTTTGGAGCCATGAAGGGGATATCGTTGAACATATGCCTGTATTACGACAAGGTAAGATTAAGGCATGGGTCAATATTATGTATGGTTGTGATGAATTCTGTACATACTGCATTGTCCCATACACCCGCGGTAAAGAACGTTCACGTTATCCTGAAGATATCTTAGCAGAAATTGAACAATTGGCTAAAGAGGGTTATCAAGAAATCACCCTTCTAGGTCAAAATGTTAATGCGTATGGTAAAGACTTTAAGGACCGTGAATATGGTTTTGGGGATTTACTAAAAGTTATTCAAAAGATAAATATCCCTCGGGTAAGATTTACAACAAGTCATCCACGTGATTTTGATCAAAAAATGATTGATGCGCTAGCTAATCGTGGAAATCTTTGCGAACATGTGCATTTACCTGTGCAATCAGGAAATAATGAAATTCTACGAAAGATGAATCGCAAATACACACGGGAAGAATACTTAGAGTTAGTTAGAGAGTTAAGAAAAGCAATTCCTGATGTTGCGATTACTACTGATATTATTGTAGGTTTCCCTGGTGAAACTGAAGAGCAATTCCAAGATACATTAAGTTTAGTCGATGAAGCAGATTTTGAAGGTGCCTTTACCTTTATCTTCTCACCCCGTGAAGGTACACCAGCGGCAAAATTCCCTGATAATGTTACAGAAGAAGAAAAACACGACCGCTTACAACGCTTAAATCAAAAGATCAATGAAAAATTCTTAGCTGCTCATAAAAAGTATGAAGGTAAAATTGTTGAAGTTTTATGTGAAGGGCCAAGCAAGAATGATGAAACTATACTTGCGGGATATACGCGTACGAATAAACTTGTAAATTTTAAAGGTGATCATAATAACATCGGCAAACTCGTAAAGGTGCGCATAACAGAAGGTAAAACATGGCATCTTTTAGGGGAAGAGGTTAATGAATAATATTAAAGTCAAAATTGATGAACTAATCGATTTGATTAGTAAACAATCTGAAATAACTCGCTTTAATGAAATCGTAAAAGCGATGGAACAAAATGAGTTAATTAACGATAAAATTACGCAACTTCGTAAATACCAACAAAAAATGGTCATTTACGAAGCCAAAGGAAATCAAGTTCCTGAAGAAGCACAAAAGCACTATGACGAGTTGTATAATGAGTTGTTAGAAATACCGTTATACAATGAGTACATGCTTCTTCTCGAAGAGATCAATAATTTGTATCAGGATATCATTAATATCATTGAGCAAGAACTTAATAAAGATATTAATCGCGAAGTATTTGGGATGGATGAGTCATAATTCATCCCCTTTTTTTATATTAATATATTAGTAACATGTCATTTGTATTTGAATAAATTAACTATAGAGGAGGGTCGTTATGAACGAAATTCGTGAAATCGTCACAAAAGCCATCGTGGAAAAAGGTAAAAAAACAATTCGCTTTGTTGAGAAGGTAAGAACACCTAATCCTGTTGAAAGTGTCTTAGGATGCTGGGTTTTAAATCATAGTTTTCAAGCTGAAAAGACACAAGATGCGGTACAAGTAAGAGGAATCTTTGAGTTAAATATATGGTATGCTTTTAATAATAATTCGCAAACAGAAATCGCGAAACAAATGGTAAATTATCAACAGGAAATCAAAACGAAACGTAAAGTTCAGGAATATGAAAGCCATAATGTCGATATCATCGCTCGCATTTTACAACCACCAGTATGTAGTGATGTGAAAGTTGTTGATAATGCGATTGAAGTCGAAATTGTATTTGAAGTAAGTGTCGAAGTAATTGGTGAAACGAAGATTAAAGTTACGGTCTTAGATCAAATACCAAGTTATGATAATGATGATGAGGACGACGATTTAGAAGATATTGAAAAACAAATTAATCCTAAATTTATTCGCGAAAAAATCTTTTAGGTAGTTAAGACTCTGGACATTTTATGTCAGAGTCTTTTTATTATTTATCCACTATTATTGTAAAACTGTCGAATATTGTGTTAAAATTAAGAAAAACGAAAAAAAGGTGAAGCCAAATGAACTCTCTACCAGATAAATCAATTTTTACACCCATGATGCAGCAATATCTTGACATTAAAGAACAATATATGGATAGCCTGGTGTTTTTCCGCTTAGGCGATTTTTATGAGCTTTTTTTTGATGATGCGATTGTCGCTTCACGCATTTTAGAAATTGCCTTAACAGGACGGGATGCAGGTGTTGAAGACCGCGTACCAATGTGTGGGGTACCATATCATGCTGTTGATAGTTATATTCAAAAACTCATTGATGCTGGGTATAAAGTAGCGATTGTCGAACAAGTAGAAGACCCGAGAGAGGCAAAAGGGATTGTTAAACGCGATGTGGTACGGCTAATTACACCTGGAACAGTAATTGATCAGAATTTTCTTGATGCGAAAGCGAATAATTATATTACAAGTATATCCCATACTGCCACCAATTATTTTTTAAGTTATGCGGATGTTTCTACTGGTGAAGTATGTTGTGTAGAATTAGCTAAAGATAATACTTTACTAATCAATGAATTAATTGCCTTAGAAACAAAGGAAGTCGTTATAAGTAGCGATTTTCCGAAAGAAGTCTTAGCACCTTTAGTTAATAATTATCATGTTACTATATCGATTGAAGATGAAACCAAAGAGATGAGTGAGTATAATTATATCAGTCAAAATATCACAGATTCACGTCTTAAACTTACGATCAATCGTTTGATTAATTATCTCATCAGGACGCAAAAACGCTCATTAAGTCATTTACAAGAAGCCCATCTTTATAATAGTCAACAATACATGCAAGTTGATATCTACTCTAAACGTAATCTTGAGATTTTTGAAACTGTTCGTACAGCTAGCCGTAAGGGTAGTTTATTTTGGCTTGTCGATAAAGCAGAAACTGCTATGGGTTCAAGAATGATTAAGCATTGGTTGGACAAACCATTAATTAATAGTGTAGATATTAATTATCGTTATGATATTATCGAAAGTTTACAAAAAGAATTTTTAATCACAGCTGAGTTAAAACAATCATTAAGAAATGTTTATGATTTAGAGCGATTAGTAGCGCGTATTGCCTTTGAAAATGCGAATGCCAAGGATTTATTACAATTAAAACGTTCATTAAAAGAAGTACCGCTTATAAAAAATCATATTACAACATTAAAAACGAAATACAATTTGCGGTTAGATGATGAGTTCTCTACCTTTTCTGAGTTAACTGATAAATTAGAAAGAAGTATTAATGAAGATGCACCTTTTACAATTAAAGAAGGTGGCATCATTAAAGATGGCTATAGTGAAGAGTTAGACCGTTATCGAGAACTTGCCCGTAACGGTAAGCAATATATTGCCAACTTACAAAATCGCGAACGGGAACGGACGGGAATTAAGAATTTACGTGTAGGGTATAATAAAGTTTTTGGTTATTACATTGAAATCACTAAAGGTAATCTTCCATTATTGAAAGATGAATATGGTTATATTCTTAATCAAACTATTACTAATAGCGAACGATTTATTACTAATGAGTTAAAAGAGTTAGAAGATACCATTTTAAATGCAGAAGAAAAAGCTATTAATCTGGAGTATGAATTATTCGTTGAGATTCGCAATGAAATTAAGAGATATATACCAGCATTACAACGTCTAGCCAAGGCGATTGCGGAAATTGATGCTTTAATTTCCTTTGCGAATGTTAGTATGGAAAATCGGTATACTCGACCAAAACTAAATGATCAACACATCATAGATATTAAAAAAGGTCGTCATCCTGTTGTTGAAAAACTACTCGAAGATAAGTTCGTCGAAAATGATATCTATATGGATGAAAATACCTCCATTCTCTTAATTACTGGTCCTAATATGTCTGGTAAATCAACCTATATGCGGCAAATGGCTTTAATCGCAATCTTAGCGCAAGCAGGTTGTTTCATTCCTTGTGAGGAAGGTAATATTCCTATTTTCGATAAGATCTTTACGAGAATTGGAGCAACTGATGACTTGATTAGCGGTCAATCCACATTCATGATCGAAATGATGGAAGCCAATAACGCTTTACAAAATGCCACAAATAATAGTCTAATCCTCTTTGATGAAATTGGTAGGGGTACTGCTACATTCGATGGTATGGCGCTTGCCCAAGGAATAATTGAATATATACATGATAAAATTAATGCGAAGACGCTCTTTTCTACCCATTATCATGAGTTGACAGCCTTAGAGAATAATTTAACACGATTAAAGAACGTTCATGTTAAAGCAGTCGAACAACACCAAGAATTAATATTCCTTCATAAGGTTGAAAATGGACCAAGTGACAAGAGTTATGGTATTCAAGTTGCGAAATTAGCTAATTTACCCCCAAGTTTAATCAAACGGGCAGAAAAAATCCTCGCCAAACTTGAACAAAACAAAAAAGAAATTGTCATTGATACTCAATATAACCTCTTTGATTTTGACTTTAATA
>JAAZCR010000104.1 GCA_012513195.1 Bacilli bacterium
GCACCTTCTCCTTTTAATATGCAGGCAGGGTATTTCATATTGATGGCTGAACCAATATTTCCGTCAATCCATTCCATTAAGCCATTTTTCTCAACAATGGCACGTTTAGTGACAAGATTGATAATATTATTCGCCCAGTTTTGCACGGTTGTATAGAGACAATAAGCACCTTCTTTAACGAAGATTTCTACTACTGCTGCATGGAGGGAATCTTTGGAGTAAATAGGAGCGGTACACCCTTCAACATAATGAACACTCGCACCTTCATCAACAATAATAAGTGTTCGTTCAAATTGTCCCATTTGTTCCGAGTTAATACGGAAGTAGGATTGGAGTGGCTTTTCAATTTTTACCCCTTTAGGTACATAAATGAAGGAGCCCCCACTCCATACTGCTGTATTTAAAGCCGCAAATTTATTATCAGTTGGTGGTACAGCTTTCGTAAAATACTCTTTAAATAATTCGGGATAACGTTTTAAAGCTGTATCAGTATCTAAGAAGATAACACCTAGTTCCTCTAATTCTTTTAAATGGTTATGGTATACAACTTCCGATTCAAATTGGGTAGAAACACCTGCTAGGAACTTGCGTTCTGCTTCGGGAATCCCTAATTTATCAAAGGTTTCCTTAATTTCAGCTGGCACTTCTTCCCAACTATGTTGTTGTTTCTCTGTTGGTTTAATGTAATATGTATAATCATCATAGTTAATATCGCTTAAATCAGGACCAAAACTAGGATTAGGTGCGTCTTTAAAACTGTTATAAGCTTTTAGCCGCAACTCTGTCATCCATTCGGGTTCCTGTTTGGTCTTCGATATTAACCTTACAACCTCTTCATTTAAACCCTTACCAGTATCAAAGACGGGCTTGGTTTCTGTGCGGAAACCATACTTATATTCACCAATGATACTGTTAATTTCCTTGTGGGTATCTTTTTCTGCCATGTTTTCACCTCTTATTCTTCATCTTTATGATACGGGCTATTGAGATATTTTTCAATTGCTTTGCTTAAGGCATTCCACGCAATCGTTGCACATTTAAAGCGTTGCGGGAATTGACTAACCCCTTGGTATACAATCGCATCGCCCATATCGAGGTTTTCGTCGAATGGTTCCCCCTTTACCATGTGGACATAATTATCAATGATCTTTAAGACATCTTCAATTTTCATGCCCTTTACTGTTTCACTCATCACCGATGCACTAGACATCGAGATGGAACAACCAACCCCATCTTGATAAATTTCTGTGATTCGCCCATCTTCAACTTTAATTTGAATGGTTAAATCATCTCCACAAGTTGGTTTTTTAATATGGACGGTATAAAAGCTATCGTCCCCTTTTAACCCTTTATTGCGCGGATTTTTATAATGATCCATGATTACTTGTCGGTATAGTGTTTCTAGATTTCCATAAGCCATTTTCTTTATCCCTTCTAAATAAACGATTCAAAGAACGCTTTAACTTTATGAATGGCACTAATAAAGCGATCAATATCTTCTTTAGTATTATAGAAATAGGTACTTGCCCTAACAGTCGCAACTTGATTTAAACAACGCATAAGGGGTTGTGCACAATGATGTCCAGCTCTAATGGCGACATTTTCTTGATCAAAAACCGTTGCGGCATCATGAGGATGTACCCCATCGATATTAAATGTGACGA
>JAAZCR010000105.1 GCA_012513195.1 Bacilli bacterium
AAACGAGATTTAAAGAGAATAACGAGAAACTAGATGGTTACAGAAATAAAATTAATTATGTTTACGCGAAACTCCAAAGTAATAAGCGAGTATTAACTAACATAAAAAAGACTTATCAGAATATTACTAATAAAGAAAAAGAATATGGTGTAATTAGTGACCTTGCAAAAGTCGCCAATGGAGATAATCCACAAAGAATAGCTTTTGAACGTTATGTGTTAGCTGCTTATTTTGAAGACATTATAAAAGCAGCAAATCAAAGATTAAAAAAGATGACTCATGATAGATATTATTTAGATAGAAAAGATGAAAAAGGTAAAGGTAGGGCACAACAAGGATTAGACTTAGAAGTATACGATTATTATACAGGTAAAAGGCGGGATGTAAGCACCCTATCTGGAGGAGAAGCATTTATGGCTTCATTAGCCCTTGCCTTAGGGTTATCCGATGTTGTGCAAAGTTATGCAGGTGGTATTCAATTAGATACAATCTTTATTGATGAAGGGTTTGGCACACTTGATCCCGAAAGTTTAGATCAAGCAATTAATACGCTAATATCCCTTCAAAAACAGGGGCGACTTATTGGTATCATTAGCCATGTACAAGAATTAAAAGAACGTATTGATGTAAAACTTGAAGTTAAGCCAAGCAAATTTGGTAGTACAGCTAGGCTCATCTATTAACTACTAAACTTATATATTTTATGAAATCTGTCTCCTTTGTTACAAAAAAATATACTTTTTATAATTTTCAGTTGTAATAACGAATGTTTGTTATAATTTAGATGACCTAAGTAAGGAGACAGATGTTTATGGATCAAAGACTTATCTCTGCCTTAAGTATCTTGAATTCTTATAAAACAACTGAAGATGTCATCATGAAAGATGGATCGATGTTAATCCATCGTATAAAATCAACAAGCCCCCTTGGTTATTTACATAAAATCTATTCTCCTTTAACTATTAAGCATTTAGAGAAGATTGAGACATTATTGAAAATATCCCTTCCCCGTGAATATCGAGATTTTCTTCTCCGCTTTAATGGTTTGGATGCCTTTAATGGTGAATTGTCCATATTTGGATTAAGATTAAGAGAGAGTGGGGGGTACTTCAAATCCACTTTACAGCCAAATGATATTATTATCCAAAATCTTGGTCGTAATCAAAAGGATGGCTATATCCAAATCGGTACCTTTAAAGAGTATGATGTTTTGATGGCCAAGGATGGCAGTGATAAAGTTTATGTAATTAATAAGAATAAGATCCTAGAATATCATTCCTTTTATGAATGGTTGTATGAAACAATTAGTTTCTTAGATGATGAACATCAAAAAAACACATTTAAGAAACCCCAACTTAAGGCGCCCCTATTATTTAATATATATAGACTCTTCTAAATAAAAAAGGACTGTAGCACCCAATGTTACAGCCCTTTTTTAACTTTATAATCAAAATAACACTTAATTAACTTGTATAATGATGGTAAAAAATGATATTATATAGTGTGATAGTTATTAAACCATGACAAATATTATGGTAGTGGTTCACAAAGGAGGAAAAACATGGCCGGATTATTCAAACGGTTATTTGATTCAGGATATCGAGAACTCAAACGGGTTGAAAAGATCGCTAATAAGATTGATGCTTTAGCACCGGTAATGAAGAATTTAAGCGATGACGAGCTTAAGAATAAAACTAATGAATTTAAACAACGATTAGTTAATGGTGAAACACTAGAAGATCTTTTAGTTGAAGCCTTCGCGGTAGTTAGAGAAGCTTCGACGCGGGTATTAGGAATGACACCATTCTATGTTCAATTAGTCGGTGGGTTAGTTCTTCACTATGGTAACGTTGCTGAAATGAAGACAGGTGAAGGTAAAACTCTAACCGCTACCATGCCTGCTTATTTAAATGCATTAACAGGTAAAGGTGTACATATCGTTACCGTTAACGAGTATCTCGCTAGACGGGACGCTACGGATATGGGCAGACTTTTCAATTGGTTAGGACTTAGTGTCGGCTTAAACTTACATGAGATGAGTCGTGAAGAAAAACAACAAGCGTTTAGTTGTGATATAACTTATACTACTAATAATGAATTAGCTTTTGATTATCTTCGCGATAACATGGTGCTTTATCAAAAAGATATGGTGCTTCGTGGATTAAATTATGCGATTATTGACGAAGTAGACTCAATCATAATCGATGAAGCGCGAACACCACTTATTATTTCAGGTGGAAAAAAACGTAATGCGAATTTGTACAGAGCTGCAGATGCTTTCGTTAAAAGTTTAACAACAGAAGACTATGACTATGACCTTAGAACACGTAATGTGCAATTATCAGAACAAGGTATTGCGAAAGCTGAAAAGGCTTTTGGTATATCCAATCTCTTTGATGTTAGTCATGCAGTTTTATTACACCACATCAATAATGCCCTAAAGGCAAACATCGTTATGCAACGCGATGTGGATTATGTCGTCCATAATGGAGAAGTCATCATCGTTGACCCCTTTACGGGTCGGTTAATGCATGGTCGTCAATGGAGTGAAGGGTTACATCAAGCGGTAGAAGCTAAAGAAGGCGTCAAGATTAAAGAAGAAACGATGACAATGGCGACAATCACCTTCCAAAACTTCTTCCGTATGTATAATAAGTTAGCTGGTATGACTGGTACCGCTAAGACAGAAGAAGAGGAATTTCTCGATATTTACAATATGTATGTAGTCGAAGTTCCTACCAATAAACCAGTTATTCGGATTGATGATGAAGATTTAATCTTTGCGACCAAAGACGCTAAATATAAAGCATTAGTAGAAGATGTTTTAGAACGTCATAAGAAAGGTCAACCAGTATTAATTGGTACCATTGCGGTTGAAACATCGGAACTTATTTCAGAATATTTACGTAAAAAAGGTATTAAGCATAATGTCTTAAACGCGAAGAACCATGAACGTGAAGCAGAAATTATCGCCCATGCTGGTGAAAAATATGCCGTAACGATTGCGACTAACATGGCTGGTCGTGGTACCGATATTAAACTAGGACCAGGAGTTGTAGAACTTGGTGGTTTAGCAGTATTAGGTACAGAACGACATGAATCTAGACGTATTGATAATCAGTTAAGAGGTCGTTCTGGTCGGTAAGGGGACCCTGGTTATTCCCGATTCTATTTATCATTAGAAGACGACTTACTTAAACGCTTTGGGTCAGAACGTCTACAAAGCATGTTAGGACGTTTAGGCTTAAAAGGTGATGCCGCTATCCATCATCCACTAATCAGTAAGAGTGTGGAATCAGCGCAAAAACGAGTTGAAGGAAATAACTATGATGCTCGTAAAACCTTGCTTCAATACGATGAAGTTATTGGTAAGCAACGGGAAGTCATTTATAATCAACGTTATCAAATTCTTACATTAGACGATATCAAACCGATAGTCGTTAACATGTTTGAAGAAGCATGTCGTAATATTGTTTATCGTTATTTAAATGTAGATAATAAAGATGAAGGTTATGAAGAAAGTCTAAAGAAACTTGTCTCTTATTTCAATAACACAATATTTGGACCTAGCGCAGTTAAAGTAAATGAAATTAAAAATCTTGATACTGAGGAAATCATCGACTTCTATTATAAAAAAGCTCTTGATATCTTAAACTGGAAAGAGCAATCCTACGAACCAGAAGTCTTTAAAGAATTCTTAAAGGTAATTGTTTTAAGAATCGTTGATATGCGCTGGATGGACCATATCGATAGAATGGATGCATTACGTCAAGGTATTGGACTTGTCGCTTATGGCCAAGGTAACCCACTCCTTCAATACCAACAAGAAGGTTTTGAAATGTTCAATAATATGATTGCGGCCATTAATGAAGATGTATTAAAATACGTTATCAGAGCACAAGTTCAAGATAATCTCCAACGTGAAGAAGTCGCAAAGCCAGTCGCAGCGAAATCTGGAAAAGAAGATGAAACACATAAACGTGAACCTGTACGTAAAACGCAAAAAGTTGGTCGTAACGACCCTTGCCCATGCGGTAGTGGGAAGAAATATAAACAATGTTGCGGTGCATAAAAATTTTACCCTTGAGATTCTCAAGGGTTTTTTAAAGGTGGTATTGTATGGATTTACTAGAGATTAAGCAAAAGTTCCGACAATTAAAAGCAGATTTCGAGGATATCTTAACATATTTTCATCAAGATGAAATCGAACAAGAGATTAATAAATTATCAGACAAAATGCTTGAGGCAAATTTTTGGAATAATCAACGCGAAGCAAAAAAAGTAATTGATCAAAAGAATTATTTAACGGAAAAATTAGAAACTTTCCAAGGCATTAAACATAAAGTAGAAGATATTGAAGTTGGCATTGATTTATACGAAGATAGCGAAGATGTAGACTTACTTAAAGATATCGAAAAACTTGTGAAGCAACTAGAAAAGGAAATTAATCAATTTGAAATCAGCATCTTGCTTTCAGGTCCATATGACCAAAACAATGCGATTTTAGAAATTCATCCTGGTGCTGGCGGTACGGAAAGTCAGGACTGGGCAGAGATGTTACTTCGCATGTATATGCGGTATGCTGAAAGAATGAACTTTAAGGTAGAAGTATTAGATTATCTTGCTGGTGAAGAAGCAGGGATTAAAAGTGTTACTTTATTAATTAAAGGTTTAAATGCTTACGGCTATCTAAAAAGTGAACAAGGAGTACATCGGTTAATCCGCATCTCACCCTTTGATGCTTCAGGTAGACGGCATACGTCTTTTGTGAGTGTTGATGTTATTCCCGAGTTTGATGAAGATATTGAAGTTGAAGTTAAAGAAGAAGATCTAAGGATTGATACTTTCCGTTCAAGCGGTGCGGGTGGTCAACATGTCAATACCACTGATAGTGCGGTGCGTATTACCCACCTACCAACCGGAATCGTAGTTACTTGTCAGAATGAACGTAGCCAAATTGCGAACCGTGAAGCAGCCATGCGGATGTTAAAAGCGAAGTTATATAAGATAGAACTTGAAAAACAACAAGAAGAACTTATGAGTTTGCGTGGTGAACAAAAAGAAATTGGTTGGGGTAGCCAAATTCGCACATACACTTTCCATCCTTATTCACTGGTCAAAGATCATCGTACTAATACCGAAACTGGCAATATTCAAGCTGTGATGGATGGGGAAATCGATGACTTTATCTTCGATTACTTGAAATTACAGCTTAAAAAGTAAGGTGAAATTAATGAAAAAACTTAATATATTAATAAGTTGCTTATTATTCGTTTTTGGTGTTACTGTTGGAATACTCGGGATGAGTATCCATAAATCTTTCATCGAAGATACTACTACGACCACAACCAAAGATGAACCTTCCCTTGAAGAAGAATTACTTGAACTGATTAAAGCATACTCATTATATTATACAAATGATGATGTATTACTTGAGGGGGCATTGCGAGGTATTGTCGAAAGTCTTAATGACCCTTATTCTACTTATATGAATCAAGAAGAATATGAAGAATATGAAAACCGTTCAAGTCAAAAGTTCTATGGTATTGGAATTGGGGTCGTAAAAGTAGGACCATACCCAATGATTTTGAAAGTTTACGACGATTCTCCTGCTAAACAAGCTGGTTTTCAAGTTGGATATTTCATTAAAACAGTTGATGGTCAAGATGTGAAAGATCTTTCTATTGATGACGTAGCTTCACTAATAAGGGGAACAGTGAATACAGAAAGAAGTATTGGTATCTTTACCACAAATCCTGAAGATGTTACGATAATTAATGTGATAATTAAAGAAATCAATGTTAAAACGGTTAGTTATGATTATTTTACTATTGATAATAAAACCATCGGCTATGTAAAAATCGATTCTTTCATGGATTATACTCCACAAGAAGTAGAAAGAGCGATGAGAAATTTAGAGGAACAAGGTATTGACCACTTAATTATCGATGTCCGTAATAACCCAGGAGGAACTTTAAGTTCTGTTCGTAATACCATTGATTATTTTGTTAATACCACTATGCCTTTTATGTATGTTGAATATCGCGATGGTTCATTGAAAGAAGAACGATTATATAATATCTATAACCATACAGTTACTTATGATATTAAGATTTTGATGGATGAAAACAGCGCTTCCGCAGCAGAAGTTTTCGCTGCTGCTATGCGCGATCTTGGTCATTATGATTTATATGGTAAGACAACATTTGGTAAAGGCACAATGCAGTATATCATACCATTAACAGGGAACCGTGGCGTTAAGATAACTAGCGCAAGATGGCTTACTCCAAATAAACAATGGATTCAAGACCATGGTATTCGTCCTACCTATGAAGTGGAACAAGTAAGCTATCAAGGATTATCATACATTAATGGTTTTGAAACAATCGAGTATGACCATGTTGGTGAAGGAATTAAACGTGTTCAATTATTATTGAATTGTTTAGGATATGAAATTCGTAGCGATGGTTATTTCGACACTAACACTTTAAATGCGGTTAAGGATTATCAAACGAAAAAAGGTATAGAAATAACTGGTATTGTTGATCATGAAACAGCTTATTATCTTAATCTTGATTTATTCAATTTTTTAAACAACAAAGAATACGATATGCAATATCAAAGAGTGTTAAGTGACATATTAGGTTAAATGGTAATGAGACTTTCTTAAAACGAAAGTCTCATTTATTTTTAATAAAACAGTAAAATCACTTATATTAACAAGATTATCTAGAGATGGTATAATTAGAGCGACTAGTGAGGTGAAAATTATGCGAAAATTTGAGTTAGTATCAAAGTTCCAACCAACAGGGGACCAACCGCAAGCCATCGGAAAATTAGTAAAAGGTATAAAAGAAAATAAGCGTGAACAAGTCCTATTAGGGGCTACTGGTACTGGAAAGACTTTTACGATTTCCAATGTGATTGCCCAAGTTAATAAACCGACTTTAGTTTTAGCTCATAATAAGACCTTAGCGGGACAATTATATTCCGAGTTCAAAGAATTCTTTCCTAATAATGCGGTAGAGTATTTTGTTAGTTACTATGATTATTATCAACCAGAAGCATATGTACCAAGTACGGATACTTATATCGAAAAAGACGCTAGCATAAATGATGAGATTGATAAATTGCGTCATAGTGCCACCAGCGCGTTATTTGAACGCAATGATGTCATCATTGTGGCTAGTGTTTCCTGTATATATGGTTTAGGTGATCCTGAAGAATATCGTAACATGGTAGTTTCTTTAAGAGTTGGTATGGAAATTGAGCGTAATAAATTATTAAGCGAATTAGTTCGCATTCAATATGTTAGAAATGATTTCGATTTTCACCGTGGTACCTTTAGGGTACGAGGGGATGTTGTGGAAATCATTCCTGCCTCTTTAGAAGAAAATTGTATAAGAGTCGAGTTCTTTGGTGATGAGATTGAACGGATTCGCGAAGTAGATGTGTTAACTGGTGAGGTGATTGGTGACCGTCAACATGTGGCCATATTCCCCGCCAGCCACTTCGTTACTAGCGAAGAGAAACTTGCGAGAGCTTTAGAAACAATTAAACAAGAACTCGATGAAAGATTAAAAGAACTACGGGAACAAGGACGCTTGTTAGAAGCACAACGCCTTGAACAACGTACCAATTATGATTTAGAAATGATGCGGGAGATGGGTTTCTGTTCAGGAATAGAAAACTATTCCCGCCACTTAACGGGCAGAAAACCTGGCGAACCACCCTATACTTTACTTGATTACTTTCCTAAAGATTGGTTATTAGTAATCGATGAAAGCCATGTGTCTTTACCACAAGTAAGAGGAATGTATAATGGGGATCGCTCACGAAAAATGACATTGGTAGAGTATGGATTCCGTTTGCCCAGTGCTTTAGATAACCGTCCGTTGACGTTTGAAGAATTTGAAGAAAAAATAAATCAGGTTATCTATGTTTCTGCCACGCCAGGAGATTATGAACTTTCAAGATGTGATGAAGTGGTAGAACAAATTATTCGACCAACTGGTTTATTAGACCCTGTGGTAGAAGTGCGACCAACTCAAGGACAAATTGATGATTTAATTGAAGAAATCCGTAAACGCATGGAAAGAAATGAAAGAGTATTAGTCACAACCCTTACCATTAGCATGGCAGAGAAACTTACCGACTATTTCCAAGATATCGGGTTAAAAGTAGCTTATTTACATAATGAAGTAAAAACACTCGAACGAATTGAGATTATTAGAGATTTACGATTAGGGAAATATGACGTATTAGTTGGTATTAACTTATTAAGAGAAGGATTAGACCTTCCTGAAGTATCATTAGTAGCGATTTTAGATGCAGATAAGGAAGGCTTTTTAAGAAGTTATCGCTCTTTAATTCAGACAATTGGCCGAGCTGCACGTAATGTCAATGGGCATGTAATTATGTATGCTGATACTATTACCGAATCTATGCGTCAAGCCATCGAAGAAACTAATCGTCGTCGTCGCATTCAAGAAGAATACAACCGTAAGCATAACATTATTCCTCAAACAATTAAAAAGGATATTCGTGATGTTATTAGAGTAACTCAAGTAGTAGAAGAAGAGACTGAAGGTAAGAAACCATTCAAAGATTTAACACCACAAGAAAAGAAACGCATTATTGAAAACCTCGAAAAAGAAATGAAAAAAGCAGCGCGTGAACTTGATTTCGAAACGGCTGCTTCTATCAGAGATTTAATATTTGAACTAAAAGCAGAAATGGAATAAAAGAGGAGATAAATTAATTGATTAATTGATGGGTATGTCGGTAATTTATATAGTTAATTTTCTTCTTGTTAATTTTAAAGATGGCAGCGCCATACACAGGGGATGGTTGATCAGCATATATGATTGAATAATTCACTAATAAAGTGGATTTATCGCATCTAATAATATTTAATAGTGATACTTTTTCAATACGATTTCTAAGGACCATTTCTTTAAAATATTTAGTGACATTTACTTTACCAATAAGGGTTTGGTTGCTACATAGGAGTAGACAATCATCCTTAAATAAACTTTCTAAATTGTCGATATTCTTGTTCTGGGTCGATAAACATGAAAATAATTGACACACAACATTAATCATTTCTGTGCCCCCTCAAAATAATAATTAAACATACCTCTAACTAAATTATATCATATATGTGAAAAAAAATACAAACTAATTTTGCCTAGATTGTTCAAAAAATCATTTTTATATCAAAACATTTTATTTCTTAAATTATAATGATATAATTAAATTCTAAGATAAATTCTTATTGAGGAGAGTACTATGAAAAACCGTACATCATTGGTGCTAGGGATAATCAATTTAATTATTCTTGCTCTTAGCCTTATCATCGTTCATGTTTATATTAATGATACTTTCGCAAAAATTGCGATGACTCTTCTTGGTATTACATTCATTACCTTATTAGTTATTCAGATTAGGAATTATTTACGGGAACAATATAAGAGTTCAGAAGAGAAACTTCATAAACTCATAGAATTAATTGATAATATCAATGAAGATACTTCTTTTGATGGTATCTTACAACATATGTATCATTCGTTCTTAAATTATATTCCCTATTCACATATCGGTATTTCATTATTAAAAGATAATGGAAAAATAATCGAAGCATCTTATGGTATATCCAAACCAGAAATCGATTTAGCCAATAAACTGATTGGCATTAAAGCAGAATTACAAAGTACTAGCTTATTTAAAATAATAGAGTCAGGGCAACCACGGATAATTAATGATCTCCCTACTTCTGTTTCTAATCCTGACACACCATATAACCGTGTAGTATTAGAGGCAGGTATTAAATCGTCATTAACTTTCCCTTTAAAACTTTATAATAAACCAGTAGGGGTTATCTTCTTCTCACATACTGAAAAGAACGCTTATAATGAGAGTCATATTGCTTTCTTAAAAACACTATCAAATAGTATTGCGATAAGTCTATATAAGAATCTTTATATAGATGAGTTGTTATATACTTTAGTACTATCACTCGCTAAATTGGTAGAAGCTAGGGATGAAGATACAGGCGAACATATCGAGCGCATGCAAAAATACTCTGCATATATTGCAGAAATGCTTTTAGTTGATAAAGTTTTCCCTGAGTTAACAATTCCGATGGTTAAAGAGATTGAAAAATATAGCCCCCTTCATGATATTGGCAAAGTTGGTGTAAGAGATGATATCTTATTAAAGCCGGGTAAACTTACCGAAGAAGAATATAAAATGATGCAGGAGCATACCATTTATGGGGCTAAAGTTTTGAAAAAAGCAGAAGAAAATATGCTTAAATTTGATAAAAGTATCTTTAAAGTTGCCATTGATATTTGTTTAGGACATCATGAAAAATGGAATGGAACAGGTTATCCATTTCATAAAAAAGGTGATGAGATTCCTTTAAGTGCACGAATTGTATCAGTTGCAGATGTTTTTGATGCCTTAACTAGTAAAAGACCTTATAAAGAGGCTTTTAGTTTCGAGAAATCCATTGAAATTATAAAAAGCGAAAGTGGTAAAAGTTTTGATCCACGCATCGTTGATTGTTTATTACGACATCTAGATGGATTTTATAATCTTTATAAACAGTATCATCCCGAAATTGAATAGGGATTTTCTAGGTATAATTAGGCTATTCCTTTACAAACAAACTATCGTTCTATATAATAAAAATAGATTATATAGGGGATGATAGTTTGTCAAAGAAGATTTTAAATGTCGTCAAGGTAGGCTCGAATGTCGATTATCGGACTAGCGAAAGTTTTGCGTTTCCGAGTTGCATGGCAAGCCTGATGCAATTTTTAGGGGAAGACTATTTAATTGATGAATATGTGTATGAAAACAAAACTTATATCAATAGATGGGCTAACCAAGAATTTATGGCAGCCACAGGAATGGCCTTTGGACTATTATGGTCGAAAGATTTTCGTCTTAACAGTTTGGATCTTACTCTCGTTAATCCCCATGACTTAACCATTGAATATGCTTTCGATTGGGCAGGTTATAATTATCAAATCATCGATCGAGATGATAATTATCAATATCTAAAAAGTGAAATTATCAACGCAATTGATCAAAACCATCCTGTTTTGGCGTTTGGTATATTTGGCTCATCAGAATGTTCTTTAATTGCAGGATACGACAATTATGGTAAAGTTTTAATTGGTTGGAGTAATCAAGACCATGAAAACTTATTAAAAGAGACCAATGGGATGTTTCGTAAAGAAAATTGGTTTGATCATTTATGGAAGATTGTTTTGATTAAAGAAAAAACTACAAGACGTACTACGTTTAAAGATATTTTCAAGCGCGCGATTCAGATATTGGAAGAACCGATAAGTTTTGATTGTGTTTCGGGAATTGCCGTTTATGATTATTGGATTAGTTTCTGTTTAAATCCTTTATTAAACAGTATTGATAGCGAATCATTAAAACAGCGCTTTGATTATCATAATTTATTAGTTAATACTCTCCTTGAAGCAAGACTTAAAGCTAGTGATTTTTTGCGAATGGTTTATAATCAAAAGCCTTTAGAATCATTGGTTAAATGCACAAAATACTTTTATGATATTCATGATATATGTAAAGAGCTCTTGCATACCTTGCAGGATTATCAAGATTTTCTTGATGAAGAAAATCGGAAAATTTGTGCACGTTATCTTTTAAAAATAAAGATGTTAGAGTTTAAAGCATTAGATGGATTAAAAGTACTTGTTCAAGAGTTGAGTTAGAACAGTAAATGACAATGTAACTATTTACTGTTTTTCTTTATTATTCTACTCATCGTTATAGTGAGGTTATATATGGAATTACGTACAGTAATGTTGATGCTAGCAATTGGATCATACCTACTAGGGTTTTTATTAATAATTTTTCGATTAAATAAGAACAATCCCCAAAATGTTCCATATTGGGGATTGGCTAAAATTTTACAAGGCACAGGTTCGTTATTATTGTTTTTTTGGACGGAAAAATACAATTATTTAACCTTACTTGCGAGTCTAACTCTTCTTATTGGCTATGCCTTTGAAGCATGGACAGTGATAT
>JAAZCR010000106.1 GCA_012513195.1 Bacilli bacterium
GTTCACAATATATAACTACACTTCCAATTATAATTATAGTATAATTATATTAATATTACTATACTAAGAGAACTAACTCTTAACTTTAATATACGAAACAAGGATTGAAACATGCATAAGTTAAATCATCTGTTAAATCTGGATCATCGTTGAAAAGCAAGATTCAGTAAATTAACTAATAATTTATGGTCATATAAAAAAGTTTTTTGTTATATAAAAAAGTGATAATTATTATTGACTATACTACAGAATTAACTATTTGAATGTTTTGCTTATGACCTTTTTAATTAAGATTACAAAAAATATTATTATTTTGTAAAATAATATGTTAATTTATAATATTTGATCTTAATCGTTAAAAGCATACAAGAATCTACTAAGTATGCTTTTTATTATTTTTAAAAATCATAATTGCATATCATATTTGTTATAGAAAATATTGATATTAATAATTAAAAGGGGTGTTTTTATGCAAATAGTGATTAATGAACCAGGTTCATATATACGTAAACGTGGAGAATGTATATTGTTAAAAAATGATAATGAAGAATTAGAAATATCAGTTAGGAATATAGACAAAATATTAATTACAACCCATGCATTAATAACTACTGACGTAATTGAATTAGCAGTTGAAAATAATATCGATATTATATTTCTTAAATCAAACGGGACTCCTTATGGAAGAGTATGGCATAGCAAACTTGGTAGTATCAGTACTATTAGAAAGAAACAGTTATTATTAGAAAACCATCATTTTGGTTTAGTGTTAATAAAAGAATGGATTGGAAACAAAATAAATAATCAAATAAAATTACTTAATAGCCTTGCTAAAAATCGACGAGATTTTCGCAAAACATTTATTAAGAATAATGTTTCACAGTTTAATGAATATAGAGATAAAATATTAAATTTACCTGATAATAAAACAGTTAATGAAGTTAGAGATACAATTCAAGGATATGAAGGTAGTGCAGGTAGAGTTTATTTTCAAACATTAGGATCTTTATTACCTAAAAAATATCGATTTGAAAAACGTAGTAAAAACCCATCTCTAGATCCATTTAATTGTGTACTCAATTACTGTTATGGGATATTGTATTCTAGTGTTGAAAAAGCATGCATAGTTGCAGGGTTAGATCCATATATTGGTATCCTTCATTGTGATAATTATAATAAAAAAGCCCTTGTGTATGATTTGATTGAGAATTATCGGGCAATAATGGATGAAATGGTATTTAAAATATTTACTAAGAATAAGATAACAGATGATTGTTTTGAAGTTAACAACAACGAATATACTCTTAATAAAAATGGTAAAAAAGTGGTTATTGAGGAATATAACAAATTACTTGAAAGAAACATACGTCATGACAAGCGAAACATTAAATTAGGTAATCTTATCCAATATGATTGTCATAAAATTGCCAACAGAATTTTGCAGGTGAAGATGCATGATAACATGGGTGATATATGATATAGTTAGTAATAAAACGCGAAATAAAGTCATAAGAGTATGTAAAGATGCTGGTTTACATCGAGTTCAGAAAAGTGTTTTTCTAGGAGATATTGTTGAGAACGTTTTTGATGAAATTCAAATTAAAATTAAAGATATAATCAACTTGAATACAGATTCTGTATATGTCTTTACTATGACAAAAAAAGAATTACAAATGGCAGGTCTTATAGGACAAGCCTTTGATAAGAAATATGTAACGAATGAAATAATTGCGAAGTTCTTTTAATTTTTCATTAGTAAGGAGATTGAAGATGGAAACACTCCTAGATTATAATTTTTACATTAGCCCTTCTGATATGATTGAGTATTGTTTTTGTAAGAGGTTTATTTACTATATGAAATGTTTGTTAATACCTCAATTTGAAGAAAAACGTTATAAAGTTCAAAAAGGTCGCAATCTTCACGAGTATAAGGTACAAAGTAATGTAGATTATTTAAGAAAAAGGTTAAAAGTAATAGATAAACGTATAAATGTAGAATTACATAGTCAAACACATAGATTAAAAGGAGTTGTTGATGAAATACTGTTTTTTGAAGATGGGACAGCATCACCATTAGATTATAAATATGCTAAGTATAATAATTTTATTTATAACACTTATAAGACACAAATGACAATGTATGCTCTAATGATTGAAGAAACATTCAATGTAAAAGTTCATAAAGCATACATAGTTTATTTTTTAAGTAATAATAAATTAGTTGAATTAAAAATAACGAACCGTCTAAGAGATACTTTATTAAATGACCTAAGCAAATATCAACAGATAGTATCTGGCTATTTTCCACCTAAAACAGCATCAAATAAACGATGTGAAGATTGTTGTTATCGAAAAATATGTATTATGTAAATACACTTTTTTTATTGTAAAATATTGTTAAAAGTGCAAGAAAAATATAAAATTAAAGTATATAGAGTATAGGGGAGGTGATATGATGATTGAATATTTTGTCGGAATTGGTCAATATGCGAAGGAAAAAGAGAGAGATATGAACCTTATTAATACTATGATAAATGAGGTTCGTAAACAAGATTTTGATAATGTATTAGAAATCAATATTAAAAATAATGAAGTAGAATCAAAGGTTAAGGCTTTTTATGAAGATGTTGTAAAAGATGCTTTATTTCATCAAAAAGGGAACTTCTTTCTTGGTGGGGGATTACGTTTAGATAATTATAATGAAAAGAAGTTAAAACAAGCGTGTGATTTTTGCGAAATTAATGAAAAAATACAAGCAAAAATAAAAGAACTAGTAGAAGAATATATTAATACCTATAACAATAGAGCATTCCTTTTACTTAAAATAAACGACAAATCTCCAAAAGAATTATTTGAAGAGAAGTTTTTAAAAAGGATGTTTGAAACAGGTTATAAACTTCTTGATGGAGAACATATATGTCATTTATGTGGTAAAAAAGGAGAAGTATTTGAAAAATTTGGATATAGTTTTTATACAAATGACAAACAGATATACTCTTGTATTAACGATAAAGATAAATGGGGAATAGTAGTCTGTTTTGATTGTTTAACTAATATACTGTTTGCTCGCAAATATATTGAAGAACATTTGTCTACCTATTGGCTTGATTGTAGTGTTATGTTTATTCCTCATTATTTTGATGAAACGGTTGCGGATATTTATGAATCGTCACAAATCGATAATGATGGATCAGTAACTAGTTTCTTACAACGATTAAGGACGCATGAAAATGATGTTATAAGTGATATTGGGAAGACAAATTCGTTAACGGATATTGTATTTTATTCAGAAAACCCCACAAATAAAAGTTGGAAGATTTATCATGCGATTACTAGTGTTCTTCCTTCGCGATTTACTAAATTAGCAGAACTATTAAAGGAATATGATTTAACTTTCTGGCAAATCTTCAATATCATCGCAAACGTAAAAGTTATTGGTGATAATCCTGAAACTACTCTTAAAGAAAAATTAAGATTTCTTGATGCAATTTTTCATGGGAAAAAGATTGATCGCAATTTGTTCTTTAAACGTGTGATGGCATATTACAAAGTAAGATTTAAAGTTGACGAACATCGTAAATATTTTGTTATGCGAAGCATTAATAAGGTTTATAACTTTTTAGTTGATTGTGGATGTTTAGAAAAAGGGGTGAAACAAGTGGATTATAAAGATTATCATGAGTTATTCGCTGATAATCCTCAATATTTTGATACTGATGAGAAGAAGGCATGGTTTATTCTTGGAAGAGTATTTGATTATGTAAATTACAATATGAAAGGATCTAACAAGTCAGAAGGTTCTGATAAAACTTCTTTAGAAAAGAAGTTCTTCTTTGCTCGTAAATTTAATTATCAAGACTTTATTTACTTCTGTAATCTTCTAGAGGATAAAGCTATAAAATATAACATCACTACAAATTACTTTAAGAATATGATTACTGAAGCCAAAACTTATATGGCTAATAGTAAAAACCAATTACCTTATGATGAAGCTAAATACCTATTTTTCTGGGGGATAGATAGTTATTTTAAGAAATCTGAAGAAGATAAGGAGATGGAGGAATAGTATATGGCTAATACCCGTGAATTTTTACTATTTTCAGATGCAATTATGTCCAATCCCAACGGCGATATGATTAACGATAATCGTCCTCGTCAAGATGAACGTACGGGATGTTTAGAGATGAGCGATGTTAGAATCAAACGTTATATTCGTGATGAATGGTTAAACCGTGAGGACAAAGTGTTCGTAAGACCTGTGTTAGGTAAAGATGGTTATTTAGATTGTAAAGGTGTTGCGAAGAAAGTAATGGAAGAAGAAAATATAACTAAAGATGAATTAGAAAATAAGTTAAAAGCAGAATACAAAGATGTTAAGTTATTTGGCGCAGTGGTTACAGAACCAAAGTTTAATATTTTAGGACCACTCCAAATCATGTGGAGTCGTAGTGTTCATGAAGCTGAAGTAGAATATACGCAGGGAACATCCGTATTCTCTTCTGGTGAAAGTAGACAACAAGGAACAATCTGGTCTAAATATTATACACCATATGCATTGTTTAAAACTTATATGGTTTATAATGATTTAGTAGCTCAAAAACAAAATATTACAGTTACAGAAGAAGATATAGAAGAATTTAAAGATGTCTTAATTGCTGGTATCCGTAACTATAAGAGTACTTCCAAAAATCAAACTCCTAGGTTATTAGTGGAAGTTGTATATAATAAGAATCACATAGATGGAGAACTAGATTATATTAATGTTAAATCTGATAAACAAGATTTAGAAATCAGAAGTATTGAAGATTTTACTTTTGACTTGGCACCATTGTATGATTATTATCAAAAGCATCGTGAAATTATTACTTCTATCAATATTTATAAACATAGTAAGGTGAAAATGATACAAGAGTATAGTGAATTTAACTATTATTACTTGTAGTATTAATGAGGGATTATCATGAAAGGAGTCGTATTTACAGTAAAAGGTTCCTACGCACGTTTTAGACGTCCCTACACTACTACATCAGCTCTCACCTTTACTTTGATTCATCCTATAGCGGTTAAAGGATTAATCGGTAGTATCTTGGGTATTGACTATAATGATTTATATCATTTCACACATGACTTAAAGGTTGCCATTCAAGTTCTAAATCCAGTATACAAAGACATGCAATCATTTAATCTAAATGCGATTACTGGCAATAACAAAGCTCGCAATTTTCAATCCACGATTGAATTTTTGCGAGATGTAGAATATCGCGTATTTGTTTCAGGGGATGAAGATAAATTATTTGAAATTGAAAATATCTTAAGAGATAATAGCTTTCGCTTTACTCCCTATTTAGGTAACAGTGAACATGTTGCTAAAATTAGATATGAGGGGTCATATGATGTATTAAAACTATCAGAAAACCTTTGTCATTCCGTTTTACCTAAAGAAAACATTCTTATCGATGAGCATGATCAAGTCGATGTTTATATCGATCGGATACCTGTACAAAATGATATTAATCGTGAATATATAAAGTATCAATATGTTGGATATGCTGTGAATAATCAGTTACTAAAGACAACAGGAAATCCTGACATTTATCATATAGGGGATCACTATGTCTATCTCTTTTAAATTAAGGAGTCATTTAAAGAATAATTCCTTTGAAGAAGGACAATTATTAAAAGACCATTTAGAAAACGTAACTAAAATCGCATTAGAAACTAACGAACTTCATGGTATTAAAGGACTAGATGATGTGATTCGTATTATCTGTATGACCCATGATTTTGGTAAAGCTAGTAACTATTTTCAAGATTATTTAAGAGGAAAAGAGTATAGTAAATATAAAAATCATGGGGAAATTTCAGCTTATTTAGCTTATTATTTACTTCCTGAAGAGTGGAAATTAATAGGTTATATGTGTGTAAGAAAACATCACGGTAATCTAGAACCTGGAATAGAAATGTTTAGTTGTGATGAAAAAGATATAGTTGAAATTGCCAAATCAATTGAGATTAATAAAGATGAAGTAGAACGTATTTATAATTGTGATTTGACTGACTTCTTTCAAAAAATTAAAACTGAAAGTTTTTTAAATGAACCTCGTTCTTTGTATCGAAAAGTTAAAAGTAAGGGAATGGATTTAAGTAGCATACTATATCTTCAATACTTGTGGTCTCTGTTATTAACCGCTGATAAAACCCAGTTAATTAGAGGGACAAGTTATCAAAACTATACTAATCTAAATGAGAAACAAGTTAAGAATTATAAGGAGCAAATTAGAAACCAATTTTTAACCAACAACCCCTTAGTTAAAAATACGAGGTTGTTTCAGATAAAAAACTTAATTTATGATGAAGTAATAAGCAATATTAGTAAACTTGATTTAGATAAAGATCATTTTTTATCGATTAATGTGCCTACTGGTACTGGTAAGACACTAGCAGTGTTTGGTGCTAGTTTCTATTTAGCTGAACGGTTAATTGAAAAAGGTATAAAACCATCAATTATCTATTGCCTTCCCTATACTAGTATTATTGATCAAAATCATGCTGTATTAACAGATTTACTTGAATTTAACGATATTGAACCAACTAGTGATTATTTGTTAAAACAACATTATCTAACTGAGATTAGTTACTTTAACTCACAAGAGAATAAAGAATATTTGAACTATGATGCTCGTTTTTGTGTCGAAAATTGGCAGTCAACAATCATTACTACCACATTTATTCAATTGTTTAATACTATTTATAAAACAGGTATTAATGATATTGGGCATCGGTTTCATAAATTAGCAGGTTCTATTATCATTTTAGATGAAATACAAGAAATACCACCGAAATATCACAAAGTAATAGAAGCAACATTTAAAATTCTTGGTGAGCAATTTAATACTTATTTTATTACTGTTACTGCTACTAAACCATTGTTTTTGATTGGTAAAGAATTAGTTACAAGCAATAAGCAATATTTTACAGAACTAAATCGTATAAAAATAGAAAATTATAGTGACAAATGTATATCGTTAAGCTAGTTTAGTAGTATTGTAAAAAAAGATATTATAAAAAATCCAAATAAGAGTTTTTTAATCGTTTTAAATACCATCAAATCAGCATTAGAAGTTTATAATTCTTTAGCAGATCTTGATCGAGAAGTAATATACTTATCAACAGAAATATTACCAATAGTTAGACTACAACTAATAAAATATATTCGCGAACATAAGGATAATAAATTTGTATTAGTGTCTACACAATTGATCGAAGCA
>JAAZCR010000107.1 GCA_012513195.1 Bacilli bacterium
CACTTTAAAGTAAGGATTCTAATAGTACATAAACTTAGTAAACTAATTAAATATAAAAAACCAGGTTTAAGCAACACTGCTTAAAACCTGGTCTATCAGGTTATTGGAAATTATTCACCAACACTATTTGACAAAGAGCCTCATTAGCATATTATGGTGCGAGCGGGGGGACTTGAACCCCCACGGCTTTAGGGCCACATGCCCCTCAAACATGCGCGTCTACCAGTTCCGCCACGCTCGCATAATTTTGAACTGGATTAGTGAGGGGTACACTAAAATTATATATAATATTCTGATATTGTCAATAGTTATTTTCTTGGAAAAAGTTAAAATGTAATGTTTAATATTATCAAAAAGTGATAATCCTAATTATATGTAGATAATTAATTTAGTATAATTAGGAGGTTTTTTATGAAATCAGTATTAATATTATTCCTTGTTTTTCTCATTTTAATAATGGTTCCTATGATTTCTTGTTTTATAATGAGCAGTAGAATTAGTAATGCAGAAAATTATGATGAAGTAAATAATATAGATATAAATAATTAAAGGCTGTATTAGTTTGATACAGCCTTTATTATCTTACTTCTTTTTCTTATCTTTACTTGGTTTTTTAAATTCATATTGGGTACTAATAGCTCGCATTGCTTGTCTGACTTGTTTTTCTGATGGTGTTCTACCCATTTGTGACATTAATGTTCTGACGATATCTTCATTAATTGGTGGGTTTTCTTGAATATACTTTATCATGTAACGACGGGCAATGAGAAATCCTAATATTATACCAACTAATATTGCGAGTATTAGACATACCACGAAGATCCATACTTTTATCATGTTAGTGTCCTCCTTTAAACATCCTAATAATACCTAATTATTTGAGGAAATGCAATACTACATTAGCGATTTGAAGGTTTTTACGACATTTTCCACAGTAAATCCATAATCTTTAATTACATCACTTGCTTTACCAGACTTACCAAATGTATCAATACCCATTACTGCACCATCTAAACCAACATATTTATGCCAACCGTAAGTAGTGGCCATTTCAATGGCTAGACGACGTCTGATATTTTTAGGTAAAACATATTCTTGATATTCTTTGCTTTGTTCATTGAATAATTCCATAGAAACCATACTTACAACACGAACATGGATATTTTCTTGTTCTAAAACTTTTTGTGCTTCTAAAGCAAGCTCAACTTCAGAACCACTCGCAATGAGAATACCATCAATATCGCCTTTAGCTTCACTGATAATATAAGCACCCTTCTTCACTTCATCATATACTTTACCAGTAACTGTCGTTAGATTTTGTCTTGTTAAGACAAGGGCAACAGGATGATCTTTTGAAGTTAATGCCACATTATAACTTGCACTTGTTTCATTACCATCACATGGACGTAAAACAATCATATTTGGTATGGATCTTAACATTGCTAGTTGCTCAACTGGTTGATGTGTTGGACCATCTTCACCTACCGCAATACTATCATGAGTTAATATGTAGATTACAGGTAGTTTCATTAAGGCAGCCATACGTATTGCTGGTTTAAAGTAATCGGTGAATAC
>JAAZCR010000014.1 GCA_012513195.1 Bacilli bacterium
TAATTTGTCAATTTGATCTTTTGGAGTTTTTCTTAACTTAAGACCAAATGCCATATTGTCATATACTGACATATGTGGATATAACGCATAGTTTTGGAATACCATCGCGATGTTACGATCTTTTGGCGCAACGTCATTCATTAATTCGCCATCGATGTATAATTCACCACTGGTGATTTCTTCCAAACCAGCAATCATCCGTAATGTTGTTGATTTACCGCATCCAGATGGACCAACGAGAACGATGAATTCTTTGTGGTCAATCTTTAAGTTAAAATCATAAACAGCTTGGACATTGTTGTCGTAAATTTTATTGACATTTCTTAATTCAACAGTAGCCATTGAATTACCTCCAAAATATAAGTATCATTGCGTATATTATAAAATAAAAGCGCTTTAATGTAAATGTACATGTTGCACAAGAGTTTTCGCCTTTTTGTGTATAATTTGTCTAATTTTATATTATAAGCGCTAGATAGACAAGCATTGCTTCTTTATAATCGCGAATATTAAAGTTAGTATCACTGATGAAACGATCAATTTTATTAATCAAAGTGTTACGATGCATGTAACATTTTTTCGCTGCTAAACTCAAGTTAAAGTTGGTGTCAAAGTAAGTAGAGATGATGTTCATCATTTCTGGATCATTTAGATAGTTTTTTAAAACGTAGGTTTTAAAATCTTTTCTAACCTGATCATCAATTGTAGTTAATATACAGTTTCTTAAGAGATCGGTCTTATCAATTATTAGTTTTTGCGTATTATTATACTTTTTAAAACCATATAAATCAAACATGAAACAATGGGGTAAATATTCATTTACTGTGTATAAATCACTTTCGAACGCAATAATAGGGATTAAAAAGTCACTTTCAATCGACTGAAGCGTGTTTTTCATTTCAATATCTTTATTTTTGGTGACGATAATGATATAGATATTTGACAACTTCACAAAATGAGTGTTAGTTAGGTATAGTTCACGTAATAACTCGTCTAATTGACTAATTGTTTCTTGTTCTTTTACATCTAAAAACTTAATAAAATAGTATTTTAATTCTTTAACATTATCTAATATAGGCGTACGGTTAAAAAGGAAATTTACAAGATTCTTATTCTCTTCATAGCCAAAGTCTTCACCCAGTAAATCAAACTGACTTAGAATAAGTTTTAATTCATTTTCCGTTAATTTTTCTTTTTCAATCCCAAAAATACTATAATCTTTATCGAGAAAATAGTAGTACTTATTAAAATCATAGTTGTTACTGGGTTCAATATAACTAGGACCATAAAATGATTTTAAGATTTCTTTCATAAACTACACCTTCATGATAAACGCTATTAGAATTTTACAATATTAATACTAATAGTATAACATAATTTTTATCTTGGAGGAATTTTAATGTATCGGGAGTTAGATATAAATGACCTTAAAGATATGTTAAATTTTATCAAGATCATTGATATTCGGAATCGCTCAGATTATAAGAAAGGTCATCTCCTAGGTGCAATTAATATCCCGTTAGATAAACTAATCATGGATGAGCAAAAATATCTCACAAAAGATGAAGTATATTATATCGTTTGTAAGTATGGTAGACAAAGTGCTTTATTATGCGAGTATTTATCTTCCCTCGGATATCTAGTAGTTAATTGTCTTGGTGGTATGGAAAACTGGAAAGGGGAATTAGTAAAATAGCTTTCTGAAAGAGAAAGCTATTTTACATGTTTTCTGGAAGAAATGACTTTTTAACTCTTCTCCAGAAATCATTATTATTATAATGACGGAACCGTACTTCTTTGTCCGATAATTGGAACTTGAATAATTGATAATTCTTTAAAGTGATGTTCTTATGATCAATGGTAAATATAATATCACTATAAGAAGTGGGTTTTAACGTGATGAAATGTTCTTTTGGAAAAATCAGCGGTGATGATATGGTACGATAAACATTACTGTTAATTGAGGCGATTTCTGTTAATTGAAACGCCTTGATATGGGGATGAATAAGTGCTCCACCTAAAGATTTATTAAAAGCACTTGAACCTGTAGGTGTACTTATACATAAACCAGTGCCTTGGAAAGATTCAAAATACTCATCATTTATATAGACATCAAGATGTTGAGTACGATAAGGATTGATTAAGGTAAACTCATTTAGTGCTAGATAATGTTCTTCACGGTCTTGATAATAGATAGTCGCACTTAATAAAGGAAAAGAAACATCATTATATTTATTACTAATTACATTTTGAATAAAAATATCTATATCATCATAAATATAATCAGCATAAAAACCTAATTTACCAGTATGAATACCTACAAATACAACCTTTTCTAAGCGGTCGAGATAGTTATGAACTGCTTCTAGCACAGTCCCATCGCCACCAACAGTTATGACGACTTCAGGGTTATAATCATCGCGGATAGAATTAACACGCGTAAGGCGTTCATCTAGCGATTTCTCAACTTGTTTAGATAAGGGATCATTTCTTGATACAATGGTATAGCGCATGATGTCACCTACTGCATATCATGATAACCAACTAATTGGTTGGAGCGGCGTAAGATGAATTGACGTTGCGCTTCCCGAATTTCGTTTCTAATCTTTGATAATTGTTCATCTAAACTTTGGGCTGCTTCGGCAGCTTTTACTAATTTTTCTTTAATATCGATAGGAATTTGGTTATCATATTTATAGTTTAAAGAATGTTCAACTGTTGCCCAAACATTCATTGTCATCGTGCGTATTTGAATTTCAAACAGTACTTTTTGGGGCCCTTCAATGGTTTCAAGATGGTAATAAGCATGCATGTGATAGGACCGATAGCCGCTTTCTTTAGGATTAGCGATATAATCCCGCTCATATATTACCTCAATATCCGAACGTTTCTTGATTAAATTAACAACTGTATAGATATCTTCAACAAACTGACAGGTAATCCGTACTCCAGCGATATCGTGCATTTTATCTTTGATTTCCTCGGGTTTAAGTTCCATGCGGCGTGATTTATCTAGGATACTGTTAATTGTTTTAACCCGTACTTGTACTGACTCAATTGGTGAATGAGGATTCTTTAATAAATATTGAGCACGTATTCCTTCTAGTTTTAATTTTAATTCTTGAACTGTTAATTCATAAGGTTGCAAAAACTCATCCCAATTATTAATATAAACCATATTTTACCATCCTTACTCTATATAAATTATTTCCCCACTTCTATATTTTACCATAAATCATTGATTAATTTGAAATTTTTTTATAAAATTGTATTAATTACAACTATGCATGGTGAATAATATGAGTACCCATATCGAGATAGAATTTAAGACCCTATTAACAAAATCTGAGTATGAACGTGTTCAAGAATATTTTAATTTAAAAGAGATAGACCCTAAGAAACAAACGAATGTATACTTTGATACAGATGATTACTTCCTAAAACAAAGGCATATTATTGTAAGAACACGGTTAAAAGATGGAAGTATCGAATTTACCATAAAAATGAAGCGCAAGAAAGGTAACATCGAGATTAATCAACCAATTAGTGAACAAGATTTTCAGAATCTTGTAAATAACAGTATCATTCCTAATGGCGTAGTCAAAGTAGCACTGAATGAACTTAATATAACTACGATCAAAGTAAAAGCCGAACTAACAACATACCGTTATGAAGTTAATTACCACAATTGTCTTATCGCTCTCGATGAGTCATACTATGGAGACAAAATTGATTATGAACTAGAATTAGAGGTTCCTGAGTATGATTATGGTCAAAAAGTCTTTAGGGAATTATTAGAGATGTTTTCTCTACCCCATAGATTAGCGAAACCTAAAGCCATAAGAGCGGTGGAATACTCCCAACAAAAAAACCCAAGTTAAACTTGGGTTTCTCAACTAGATATTAATTTTGATAGCTTCTTTTAGTGCTTCTAGATAGTTACATTGATTATTATCTTTCTTGCATGGACTACCCTCGCACATTAATTCTTGTCTGATTTTCCGTGGCAAGAAGGATCGAATTTCTTCATCATTGTATCCTACTTGTAATCTCTTATCATCAATAATAATTGGCCGTCTTAAGATGCTTGGATTTTCAATGATGAAATCCAGTAACTCGTGCATCTTCATGTTGTTGATATCAATTTTCTTCTCACTGATAATCTTCGAACGAGTCGAGATAATATCATCGAATCCGTTTTCCGTCTTATCGAGAATTCTAATTATATCAGCCTTAGTAAGTTTCGTATTAAAGAGATTTACTTCTTGATAATCTATGTTATATTCTTCGAACCATTTCTTGGCTTTACGGCATGAAGCACAACTAGGTGTGGTATAAATTGTAATCATGGTATCCCTCCCTTAAAAATAATCTGGTGAAGGTATTATATATATATATAAACTGCGAATATTGTCTTAATGTTAAAGTTATTATATCACACAATATATTATAATTCTACATTTTTCTTGATGCAATTAGAAAAAACGTTTTCAATTTCAAAATATTTATTTTAATGATATAATAAAACTTACGAAAGAAGAACGAGGTGTGCAAAATGAAGAAGCGAATCTTTTCAGGAGTTAAACCTAGCGGTGATTTAACTTTAGGTAATTACATCGGTGCGATATCTAATTTCGTTAAACTTCAAAATGATTATGACTGTTTATTCTGTGTCGTGGATTTACATGCGATTACTGTACCACAAGACCGCGTAGAGTTAAATAAACGAATTAAGGACATCGCAGCTCTTTACATTGCCTGTGGCATTGATCCTAATAAGGCACATATTTTTATACAATCAGAAGTTCCTGGGCATACCCAATTAGCTTGGATTTTAGAATGTCATACGTACATAGGTGAGTTAAACCGCATGACTCAATTTAAAGATAAAGCACAAAAACTTGGAACAGAAGGTTTATCGAGCGGCTTATATACTTATCCTGTCCTGATGGCTGCTGATATTCTTTTATATGATGCGGATTTAGTACCTGTTGGTGAAGATCAAAAACAACATGTAGAAATCACAAGAGATGTGGCTATACGCTTTAATAATCGTTATGGTGAAACCTTTGTCGTACCTGAACATTTTATTCCTAAAGTTGGCGCTAGGATTATGGACTTACAAGAACCAACGAAAAAAATGAGTAAGAGCGAAAGTGATAAAGGTTGTATTCTTTTACTTGATGAACCACAAGTGATTCGTAAAAAAATTATGTCTGCGGTCACTGATAGTGAAACCGAAATCTATTATAATCCAGAGAAAAAACCTGGCATAAGTAATCTTATCAGTATTTATGCGATTATAACAAATAAAACCATTGATGAAGTTGTGGAAGAATTTAAAGGTTCTAATTATGGTACCTTCAAGCGCGCAATTGCTGATAAGTTAATTGAAAAGATACAACCGATTCAAGAAAGGTTTAAAGAAATACGTAATTCGCATGAATTGGATGTGATTTTAGATCGTGGTAGAGAATATGCGAATAATTTAGCTAATCGCAAAATTGAGCAAGTTATGCAAAAGGTTGGTTTAGGTAGATTTTAGACCTCGAAAGAGGTCTTTTTTTATCATAATAAAAATGGCTAATATCAGTTAACTGATATTAGCCATTATATTTTATTCTGCACCTTGAAGAACCATATAGGCTAGGATTAGCGAAATACCTAGATAGATAATACTCATCACTAAAATTGGTACTGCATATGGTGTTACGGGATCTTTTTCTTTTTCGGCATAGTAATCGTAAAAAGACTTATAAGGGAAATTCTTACGTGAGAATACTTGCTTTACACTATATGTGAAAATCATGAATATTCTCGGTGCATTCGTAATTAACATTAAACCTAGAAAGAACATCATGATGCCGACGAGAAAAATCGCATTCGATATTGCATATTTGGTAAATTCAAAATCTAAGATAAAGTAATGTGCTAAGAAGATGAGTATTAAACTTACTATAATGGTCTTTATAAATTGTTTCACTAATCTTTCAACTCTTTCTTATATCTCTCGAACTCTTCATCATTTGCATAAACGAAATGACCAGGTTTAATTTCCCTAAATGAAGGTTTATCAACACGATAATCATGTACAGAAGGATTATAGGGAATACGTACGCGTTTACGTTCATAATATGGGTCTGGTAATGGTACGGCTGAAAGTAATGAACGTGTATATGGATGTAGAGGATTATTGAAGAGTTCGTTCTTATCGGCCATTTCTACAATCTTACCGTAATACATTACTGCGATTCTGTCGCTGAAGTATTTTACAAGTGAAAGGTCATGGGCAACAAAGAGAATAGTAATACCGAAGTTATCTCTTAAGTCATTTAAGAGGTTAATTACTTGCGCCCGAATGGAAACGTCTAACGCACTTACTGGTTCGTCAGCAATGATGAATTCTGGTGATGTAGCTAATGCGCGCGCAACCCCAATTCTTTGACGTTGCCCTCCACTAAATTCGTGTGGATAACGTGTAGCGTGTTCAGGTAGTAAACCTACGGTATTTAGCATTTCATTAACACGTTTAGTGATGACTTGATCATTCTTTTCGCCAGCAATCCGTAAACCTTCCGCAATGATTTCCTTAACGACCATCCGGGGATTAAGTGATGCGACAGGGTCTTGGAAAATCATTTGCATCTTCTTCATTAATTCACGGTCTTCCCGTTTAGTATCGATTTTACGTTGTTCAATTTCTGCTTTGAGTTCGGCAATCCGCTTTTCACTTTCTTCTTTTATTTTTGCTTTTTCTGTTTCATCAGTTATAGCACGTAATTTTTCTTTTGTTTCAGCCTTAATACGTTTAATTTCTTCTTTTAAAGAAAGTGTACCAGCAGCAATTCTTCTACCAAGGAAAAAGATTTCACCATCAGTTGGTTCATATAACTTAATGATGGTTCGTCCGGTTGTGGTTTTACCACAACCAGATTCCCCTACAAGACTAAATACTTCTCCACGATAAATATCAAAACTGATATCATCGACAGCTTTTACAATTAACTTGTTGCGTCCGAAACCAGACTTAAAATATTGCTTCAAGCCGCGTACACTTAAGATTGGTTGTTCATTCTTATTCATTATCTTTCACCTCTTCAAGTACATGTTTATTCCGCATGTTTGCAATACGTTTCTTGAGGATTTCTGGCATTTCGATTTTTGGTGCATCTGGATGTAACAACCATGTCGCGGCGTAGTGAGTATCAGTAACTTTGAAGAATGGTGGTTCTAATTCAAAGTCAATTCGCATTGCATACTTATTGCGTTCCGCAAAGGCATCGCCTTTGGGTGGGAATAACATGTTAGGTGGTGTACCAGGTATATA
>JAAZCR010000108.1 GCA_012513195.1 Bacilli bacterium
CAATGTGGTCATTAAACCACCAAGCACTCCCGAGTTGCATTTTCAAAGGAATCTTACCATCTTGAAAACTTCCCATTAAAGTTGCGAGGATGTCAAAATCATTCGGGTTAAGTGAATATAGGATGGTTTTTGGTAAACTATCTTGTTGTTCTAGTTTATCAAGAAATCTTTGTAAATTATGGATATTGACATTAACATTAATAACATCAAATCCTGTATCAGGTCCTAATTCGATATATTTCTTCGTATTAACATTTCTAAATGCTGCCATATGGAGTTGCATCACCCAATTCCGTTTAGCATACTCTTTACCTAAAAAAACCATGATGTATGTTTTATATTTTGCTACTTCTTCGTCAGTTAACCTATTTCCATTTAACGCTTTTGTTAATATTTCATCAATTTCTAATTCGCAATAATCAGCATACATCACCGTTTCTAAAGAGTGGTCCGAAAGTTTACAGCCATTTCTCTCAAAATAATCAAGACGATTTATCAATGCTTGTTCTAAATTAGTATGATTTGTTATTTTTATACCAGTAATGTCACTTAGTTTATTTATATAATCGCAATACCCAGTTCTTTCAATATATATTACTCTATCTGGTCTAAATGTAGGTAAAACTTTAATTTTATTATATTCATTCTTAAGTTTTTGATGATACTCTAAAGTATCGATGGGATCATCAGTAGTACATACAATCTCTACCTTACTTCTTTCTAAGAGTCGTCTTGGTGTAAACTCATCACTTTGTAACAATGAATTACAGGTATCGTATATTGTTTTCGCATTTTTAGGCGTAAGTACCTCATGGATATTAAAGTAACGTTGTAACTCTAACATTGACCAATGTAGTAAGGGGTTACCAATCGCAAAAGGTATGACTTCTGCCCATTTCAAAAACTTATCATAAGGGCTACTATCACCAGTAATATATTTTTCGTCAATCCCATAGGCGCGCATTAAGCGCCACTTATAATGATCACCAGTTGCACCTTTACCTAACCATAACTCCGTAATATTTGTAAACTTGTTGTTTTCATATATTTCTTTAGGATTTAAATGACAATGGTAATCAATAATAGGTAATTTTTCTGCATACTCATAGTAAAGTTTTTGGGCAGTTTTACTATTTAATAAAAAGTTTTCATCAAGAAATTGTTTCACCACTTAGCTCCCCTATACAAATTATTCTTAATATACGAAAAGGATAACAAGACGTTATCCTTTTATACTTTAAGTAATGTTTTCAATTGTTGGTCGATTTCTTTAAAGATATTGATGACTTGCATATTAGTCCGAAATCGACTTGGTTCTTCATTATAGTTACGTTTAATATGTCTACTTATAGGATAGACAAGATTTCTTGTTTTAATAATATTTATATCTTTAGGATATAATTCTAACATTTTTTGAATCGCAAAATGAGCCTTTTCCCCAATACAAATCACTGTATCTAAATCTTTAACAACTGTTTTTAGCCGTTCAAGATTAGCAGGTTCATTTATCATCGCATATTCTACATAATTTGGGTTATTGCTTGGCTTGTCGATTGGCCAAATAAGGCAATATTGTGCATAGTTTGTATAAGGAAAAATCGTTGGGTAGTGCTTATTCAACCTAACTAACAAGTCATTGACTTGTTGTTTAAAACGATATAAAGGTTGAGGAGATATTGGCTTCATATAACTAAATATGAAGCCAATATCTTTTATTACCCGTTGAGTTATCATCGTTATCTTAATTATTTTTGTAATTTTTCTTTTACAGCAGCTTGAGCAGCAGCTAAGCGTGCGATTGGTACACGGAATGGTGAGCAGGATACATA